>DATFKV010000466.1:0-2298 GCA_035268465.1 Cryomorphaceae bacterium
GAGATTGCGGGAATAGCGGGAAAGATGATTTGAGGGGCACGTAGGCACTGAAATTTCGTCATTCCATAAAAATGACAAAGCATGGCTATCTCTATTCCCGATGCGTTTTTCGTCACCTGGTCTTCGAAGCCTCAATGATGACATTTGTTTTATAACTCCTATTGCGTAGTTGACCTTTTTTCGCACTAAAAAAGTGACTACCCCTTAACAGGCGAGGTAGGTGGTAGGTTTGTTGACAGGGCACACGAATTAATGAATGGAAGCTGTAGTTTAGGAACGAGTTAAGAATGGGATAAGGTCGAAAAGCAGGGCACAAGTGGACACTTGCGCCAGTTGGGAACAATCATCAGGCTTTTAATCTTCTACCTTCCGTAATTTTGAATTTATAAATTTGAAGTAGAATAGCACATATTTTATATATTGGAATATGGATCAAAGTCGAGTCATAGAAGAATATTTTAGTCAAAAACCCGGGATTGCAGCGGTCTACCTGTACGGTTCAGCAGCCTCTGGCAAGGAGCATAAGCACAGTGACCTGGATATAGCACTGCTATGCAAAAAGGGAGAAGAGCCCGAGTTTAATGAGCAGCTGCAGATTGCTGATGATTTAACTTCAGCCTTGGGAAAAGAGATCGACTTATTAATACTGAATGGTGCCTCGCCTATTATCCGGATGCAGGTTTTGAAGAAAGGGACAAAGATGATCGAGCGGGATCGAAAAGAAACGAATCGATTTTTTGTACAGACTATTAATGAATATTGTGACCTGAAGATCACGCGTTCAGTAATCGAGCAGAACATAAATAAGGCCAGGATCTATGGTTGATAAAGATGTTCTCATTGCAAAAGTGAATTCAATTCAAAGGTGTCTTAAAAGAATTCAAGAGGTAACAGACTTGGATCCAAACACTCTTGAGAACCTTGATACTCAGGAAATTTTCATTTTGAATCTTCAGCGTGCTATCCAAAGTAGTATAGATCTCGCTGCTCACGTAATTGCCGATGAAGGACTTGGAGTTCCAACTGAACTTCGTGAACATTTCGATCTTCTTGAGCGGGCAGGAGTCATCAAGAGTGAGCAATCAAAGAAGTTGAGAAAAATGGTTGGTTTCAGGAATATTGCTGTCCATGAATACCAGGCGATCGATATCGATATTCTTAAATCAATTCTTAAACATCATTTAAAGGATATTGAAAATTATTATGTAGCTGTTCTCGATTACTACAATATAAATTGAGAGAAGGAGCACACACTAAATCGTTGTCTCTTATTCTGATACAGTCTCGTGCGTATCCTCAGATATTCGTTTAATCCTTAAAATATCCGATTGCACCTGTGCAATCTTACCCCATCGGGGTGATTGGTATTGGTACCCCGGGTGGAGGGCTGATGAAGAGCGAAGCTCTGAAGAGAGTCCGCAACCCGGGGATAGGAAGATACTCTGAACCGGATACCCCGAGGCGGTGAATGTTGAAAGAGCAGGAGATCATCCGAGGGGTAGTGCGGAAAATAGTGAATGGATTCCTTAACCATGGGAATGGGAGCCGATGCTTTGGAATGAGTAAAGTGTATAAAGACCGGAAAAGGGGGCACAAGTGGACACTTGCGCCAGTTGAGAATAGCAATTATCTGAGATGAGGAGATTGCGGGAATAGCGGGAAGGATCATCGGAGGAGTAGGAGAGTACTGAAATCACGTAATCTTATAGAAACCACTGAAAGTGGCTATCTCTATTCCCGATGTGTTTTTTGGGTACCTGTTTTCACATAAAAAAGGTACAACCTCTTAATAGAAGTGATAGGTTAAATGTTTGTTGCTAGGTCATACGGTTCAATGGTATGGAAGCCGGAGCTTCCGAAGGACGTTCCCAAGCAGGAGGTGAAGCGCTCCAACGGGATGGCCAGGCCAAAGAATCTCGTCGAAATAGAGGAAGGATGTTAAAAAGGTTACAGATTGCACCTGAGCAATCTCACACTCCGAAGGAGTGTAATGTTAATAGCCTCAACTTCGCCAAAGGCTTCGTTGAGTAAACCGCGGCAAAAACCGAAACAACGTGAACGGTTTGCAGCCGTGGGATCATTGAGAGCATCAAACAAACCCCGAGGCTATGGGTTTTGAAAAGACTTGATTGAAATCGAGGGGTAGTGCGAAAAATAGTGAATGGATTCGTTCGCCGGCTGAATAGAAGCAGGAGCTTCTGAAGGACGTTCCCAAGCGGGCCAACTACGCTTTCATTTACGGTAAAATGTGTTTAGTCATAAAAAGCTTCGATGGCCAAGAGCTTGGGAACGAGTAAA
>DATFKV010000467.1:0-2788 GCA_035268465.1 Cryomorphaceae bacterium
AGTTCCTCAATGAACTCCTCTTTGCTCAAATCAGGATTAAGGGCGTAGTTGGTTTTCTTTTGATTTCCAAGGGTATCGGTGGTCTCCTTGCTCATTTTCTTTCCGCAAGCACTTCCTGCTCCGTGATTCGGGTACACGATCAAATCATCACTCAGAGGCATGATCTTGTTGCGGAGTGAATCGAACATGTGAGCCGCCAGCTTGCGCTCGGTCAGGTCTTCGATCACGTGTTGAGCCAAGTCAGGACGACCTACATCACCAATGAAGAGTGTATCTCCCGTGATGATTCCGTGTTCCTTTCCATTTTCATCGATCAGTAGATAAGTGGTTGACTCCAGGGTGTGACCGGGAGTGTGGATTACCCTCACGGTGGCGTCACCTACTTTGAATTCTTGATTGTCTTCAGCTACAATCGCTTCAAAGCCAGGCTTTGCCGTGGGGCCGTAAACGATATCTGCTCCCGTTTTTTTGGCCAAATCGAGGTGACCACTCACAAAGTCTGCGTGAAAATGCGTTTCGAAAACGTATTTGATTTTCGCTCCGTTCTTTTCGGCTCGGTCAATATAAGGTTGTACTTCTCGCAGGGGGTCAAAAATGGCCGCCTCTCCGTTGTGCTCTAAGTAGTACGCTGCGTGGGCGATACATCCGGTATAAATTTGCTCTATTTTCATTTTGAATTATTGTTTCGTTTTGATGAATACAAAGGTAAGGGCTGTGATTGGGATAGAATGCGACTTGGGTTACAGAAGACAATAATGCGTAAATTCTAATCGCACGCGCACCTTTCTTTTCTCTAAATTCGCCCCATGATTCTTTGATATTTGAGCGAGCTACTATTTGACCCGTGGGAGACCAGGGCAGATCACTTGGCCGAAAAAGACTGGGTGATCCTCGATGACTTCCTGCCATCCAATATATTGTCCGTTTCACGGCATTTCTTGAAAGAGAGATTGGAGCTGGACGAATTTAAGCAAGCCGGAATCGGAGCCTTGAACGAGTTTCGGGTGGAAAAAACGATCAGAAGCGACGAGATATTCTGGCTCGAACGCCAACGCGATTTAGTCTTACATGACTTCTTTGCTTTGGTCGACGATGCTATTGCTCAATTAAATCGACTCTGCTTTTTGAGTATTTCGGGCAGCGAATTTCACTTGGCACATTATCCGCCGGGTTCTTTCTACAAGCGGCACCTCGATCAGTTTGACTCACGCAGCAATCGACTCATATCCATGGTGTGTTACCTCAATGAAGATTGGAAACCGGAACACGGCGGTGAATTGCGTCTGCATGCCAAAGATGGCACTTACTACGATGTGGCGCCATTACCCGGAAGGATGATTCTTTTCAAGAGCGATGCCGTACCGCACGAAGTCTTATTGTCAAAAGCCTCGAGGTACAGCATCACCGGTTGGCTCTTGCATCAGCCTCCTGGCTTGGGTTATTTGCTGGGTTGATAATGCTGTCAAAAAAAAAGCCGCTCCTTTTCAGAAGCGGCTTTCAATTATAGATTATTTATTAAGCTTATCTCCAATCGACGATCTCAGCCGCGGCTTCGTATTCGCCCGCTTCGAGCTTCACTTTTATCTTCTTAAATGTTTCGATCGTGTATTCCACATCTTCCAATTTGTGCACTGCCGTTGGAATCAAGCGAAGCATAATCACCTCTTTCGGCACTACCGGGTAAACCACGATGGAACAGAAAATACTGTGATTTTCGCGCAGGTCCATTGTAAGATTTGTTGCTTCTCCAAGCGTTCCTTTCAAGAATACGGGAGTAACGGCGCTGTTGGTAACACCTAGGTCAAACCCTGCATCTTTCAATCCCGTTTGTAGCGCTGTTGCAATCTTCCAAAGGTTCTCTTTGTGTTCGGGTTCAGTACGCATCATTTCCAAACGCTTCAGTGCTCCCTCTACGATAGGCATCGGAAGGGATTTGGCAAATGTTTGTGAACGCATATTGTACTTGAGGTATTCAATTACCTGTTCGTCACCCGCCACGAAAGCACCAATGGTAGCCATTGCTTTAGCGAAAGTACCGAAGTAAACGTCGATTTCAGCTTGAACGCCTTGGAAATCGCCGGCACCTCTTCCGTTTTCGCCAATGGTACCAAAACCATGGGCATCATCTACGAAAAGGCGAAATTTATAACGTTCCTTGTAAGTCACTATTTCTTTGAGCTTACCTTGGTCTCCTGCCATGCCGAATACTCCTTCGGTAACAACCAAGATTCCACCGCCTGTTTTCTCCGTCCAGCTCTCAGCTCTCTCGAGTTGCTTTTGGAAACTCTCCATGTCGTTGTGCTTATATACAAAGCGCTTTCCTTGGTGAAGGCGCACCCCGTCTACCATGCACGCATGCGACTCAGAGTCGTAAACGATCACATCGTTTCTGTCTACCAAAGCTTCAATTGCCGATTGGCAACCTTGGTATCCGTAGTTGAGCAGGAAGGCATCCTCTTTTTGCATGAAGTCTGCCAAGTCTTCTTCAAGCTTTTCATGTTGAGAGGTGTGTCCTGACATCATTCGGGCCCCCATCGGGTATCCCATTCCCCATTTGGCGGCAGATTCTGCATCTACTTTGCGAACTTCGGGGTTATTGGCCAAGCCGAGGTAGTTATTGATACTCCATACCAAAACTTCTTTGCCTCGAAATTGCATTTTCCGATCGATCTCACCTTCCAACTTTGGGAATGTGAAATATCCGTGACTCTCTTTGGCGTGGCGGCCTAGAGGACCTCTGTTGTTTTTTATTTTATCAAATATGTCTTGCATAAAAATATGAGTGACA
>DATFKV010000468.1:0-2798 GCA_035268465.1 Cryomorphaceae bacterium
TTTTGATGAACTATTGCCGATCATAATTGTACTAAACAAAATGCATCATACTTAGTGTATAAAGCATTATACTGAGGATCTGATACCCATTACCCAATACCATATCAGTAAATCTCCACCTCCTTAATCAATCGCTGCCCAATCTCCTTATTGAGAGCCTGAATAATATTCTTCTTTCCATAGCTCAACTCTTGGCGTAAAGCAGCCGAGGTGATTTGAACTTTTAAGATCCCTTTTTCAATTTTGATCTTTCCCGTGTGGCGAGCTACGGCGGGGCCCATCATCTTTTCCCAGTAAGTCGTAACGGCGGCGGTGTAGTAGCCCTCTTCCAAGCCATAAGCCTTGAGCAAACGATGAATCACTCCTCCTAACTCTTCTTCGTTTTGATCTCTACGCATTGACTTCGCCTTTTTCGATGTGAAATACTTTCACGCTATCGGTGATTTCCTCAAAGATACGTTCTATCCTTTCGGAATGGGTATCGGTGATGAAAATCTGCCCGAAGTTGTGGTCGCTCACCAACTGCATCAAATGCTGCACCCTCACATCGTCGATCTTGTCGAAGATGTCGTCGAGCAAGAGCACGGGCACCTTGTTGGTCACTTCCTTTACCAAATCAAATTGGGCCAGCTTCAGCGCAATCAAAAAAGTCTTCTGCTGCCCCTGCGAGCCGAACTTCTTTAAGGGGTGCCCTCCTCCTATTCCGAATTTCAAGTCGTCTTTGTGGGTTCCGACGTTGGTGTATTGCGTTCTGCGATCTTTCTCGATGCTTTCTTCCAGCACTTTCGTGAAATTCCCTTCGCTCAAATGCGATCTGTAGCGAATGTCAACTTCCTCTGCCCCACCACTAATGGCTGCATAATGCTTCTGAAAGATGGGCTCGAATGACTCAACGAACTTCTGCCTCTCCGCGTGTATTTTCTCGGCTAGCTCAGCCAATTGCATGCTCCATACCTCTAAGTTATCGGCATCGTAGGTGCGGTTTTCCCAAAAGTATTTCAGTAGGCTATTGCGTTGTCGCAAAACCTGATTGTACGAAATGAGATCGTCCAAATACCTTCGGTTGTACTGAGAAATGATGCTGTCCATGAACTTACGACGCACCTCACTCCCTTCACTGATGAGATCCTTATCGTAGGGAGAAATCACCACCGAAGGATATTGACCGATATGCTCTGCCAATCGCTCATATTCCGTTTTGTTCTTCCTAAAAGTTTTCTTCTGTCCCTTTTTTACGCCGCAATAGATTTTGTCAGTGTCGCCATCTTGGGCAAATATTCCCTCAACCACGAAAAAGTCTTCACCATGACGGATGTTCTGACTATCAATGGGGTTGAAATAACTCTTGCACGAAGAGAGGTAATGTATGGCATCGAGGAGGTTGGTTTTACCCTGCCCGTTCAATCCCGTGAAGATATTGACATGCGGATCGGGATAAATGGTCGCTTCTCCGTAGTTCTTGAAATTCAGTACACTTAGCTGGTCTAACGTCATATAGAATCTGCAAAATTACCAATTCCCTTGGGTGGGTATGCATTGGCAATTAAAAAAGTCTATTTTTGCACCTTGAATTAAAAAAGCCCGTAATGGCAAAGAAGAAAAATCAAAGCGAAGAAACGATTGTAGACGTTCAGGAAGTTTACTCAAAAACAGAACGATACGTTGATGAAAACCGCAATACGATTATCATCGTAGCTGCCCTTTTGGTGGCATTGTTTGCCGGATATTTTGCATTTACCCGACTTTACCTCATGCCTAAAAATGAGGAAGGGATGAACCTTCTCTGGAAAGCTGAGTATTGGTATGAGATTGATTCTTTGAATAAGGCGCTGGTTGGAAACGAGTCTTACTACGGCTTTGAGTACATCGCCGATGAATACGACGGAACACAAGCAGGTGAGCTTGCATCCTATTATTCAGGCATCATCTACTTGGATCAAGGTGAATATGGACTGGCCATCGAGTACTTAAAAGACGCCGATCTGGATGATGAACTGACTTCTGCAGTAGCGAAAGGTGCAATCGGAGATGCTTACGTAGAATTGGGGAACCTCGATGATGCATTGAACTATTTCAATGATGCCATTGAGACTTCGTCAAATCTACTGACTACGCCTATTTACTTGAAAAAAGCAGCTTTAGTTCACGTGGAAAACGGAAACTTCGACAAGGCTTTGGCCAATTTTAAACGTATCAAAGAAGAATTTCCGAATAGCAGCGAAGCGAGAAATATTGATTCGTACATTGCCCATTACGGCGGATAATCATGGCAACACAAGGAAAAAATCTTTCACATTTAGATAAAGGGAGCACGCCATCAGCGGCTCCCTTTCGTTTTGGTATCGTTTCGGCTGAGTGGAACGCCGAGATAACTGATCCTCTAACACAAGGAGCAGGTGAAACGTTGATCGAACTTGGCGCTCGTCGCTATCACGTCGATGTAAGAAAAGTACCCGGAAGTTTTGAACTTCCCATCGGAGCCAAACTTTTGATCGATTCGGGGAACTACGACGCAATAATTGCCATCGGATCGGTGATCCAAGGAGAAACCCGTCATTTTGAATTCGTTTGCCAAGCTGTAGCGCAAGGTGTCAAAGATGTAAGTCTTCAAACGGGGGTTCCCGTTATTTTCTGCGTGCTCACCGATGACACAATGGAGCAGGCCAAGGCACGATCGGGTGGAAAACACGGCAATAAAGGCGTAGAGGCTGCCATTGCTGCGGTTAAGATGGCGTATATGAAAAGTCAGTTGTCGAAGGCCTTTTCCGGCGAGGACGAGTAGATCCCGATTTCATTTA
>DATFKV010000469.1:0-2837 GCA_035268465.1 Cryomorphaceae bacterium
CTGAGTTCTCCGTTTCTCTTCACCGGATTGGGAAATACTTTAATATCGGATGTCATGTCTTCCAAACCCGCAAAGGCGCCTGAACTAGCTTTAGCAAGTTGTTGGGTCATCTGTCCGATGTCGCTCATTTTCATATTTCCGATCAGGCTCATAATGGCAAATGTGTTTTCCGTGCCTGCTATGCCGATTAATTCGCGTACTACTCCGCCCTCTTCATCGATAAGTAGCTTAAAATGGGTGTCTTTTTCTTTTACAGAAATTAATTCTTCAAAATTTGAGGGCAATCTTTTCTCTGCATCTTTAGCCGTTTGCTTTGCAGAGAGATCTTTGTCGTCAACGATAACTCTGAGTCCCGTGATCTGAGAGGCCATTTCTTTGTATTCTTTTAGGTCTTCCTCTTCTACATCGATTTGACCTACTAATTCGAATGCTTTACCCGAAAGCATTATTGTCGTTACATCTTCTCTTCCTTCGTATTCTGAAAAGTAAGAGGAAATCACATCCGTTTGTGCTGATGTGCTAAAGGCCATTAAAATAAGGCCGGCCAGAGTGTAAATTTGCTTCTTCATGTTGGTTTGTTTTTGGATTTCATAAAGCAGACGATTCATCTTGGTGTTTGTTACAATCATCCCTTTTTTCCCATCGCGACCTCATTAATCAGTCAAAGCTCATTACATTTGCAGGCCTCAAATAAAGCAAAGCATGATCAATAAAATAATAAAATACGTACTCATTGTCTTATTCTTAGCTTGGAGTGTCTACCAATTTGTCATAGGCAATATCGGAAATGGAATTCTTTTCGTCCTCCTCGCAGGCGTGGTAGTTCTTTTTCTTTTCAGGCATGAGCTGATCTTACTTGCTTTTCTTCACGTTAGAAGAGGTAAATTTGATAAAGCCGAAAAGACCTTGCTTAAAATTAAGCATCCCGATCAACTAATGAAATCTCAGGAGGCATATTACTATTACCTCATGGGAATGATAGAAGCCCAAACCAGAGGCGCTACCAAATCAGAAAGGTATTTTCGCAAGGCACTTTCTCTCGGACTGAGAATGAAAACCGATCAAGCGGTGGCTAAGCTTAATTTGGCAGGAATAGCGGTTATGAAAAGAAAGAAGCGTGAAGCGATAAACTTACTCGCCGAAGTCAAAAAGCTCGATACCAGAAATCTCTTGGACGATCAGGTAAAGATGATCAAAGGGCAAATGAAGCGAATCTAGTTTTAGAGTCCCTTACTTCTAATCAACTTTTGGCGGTTGGTGCCCGGGCCATTGAACGTTGTTCGATAGCCGATCACCAATTCCACTCCACCTTGACCGTTGTTATTTTCAGATAATTGAGAAGCGGTGAAGTCATAACTCACACCCAGAGAAAGATCGTAATAATTAATACGACCAATAAAGTATATGGCATCTTGATATCTGTAATATGCCCCTAAGTTGGTGGAAAGATTGTTCCTGAAGTCGGTAAACTCGGTGCGATCCCAAAGAGAAAATTCTACTTCAGATCCAATATCAATAATACGATTGGGTCCTTGAAACATTACAAATAAGTTGGGGTAGTAAGTGACGCTCTGCGTTTCGGGAGCTATGGCCATACTTACGTGAGCCGTGTATTTCCGGAGCAAGTCATTTTGTTGACCCAATAGCTCCATCGAAGGAGTATTTGCATTGAGTACGGCTGCACCTGCCAGTATTCGAGCATTATCACTAAATGCGTTGAACCAAGAAATTCCACCGCCAAGAGAAACATTCGCTTCAGTAAGCTCTCCCACGTATGCTTCACCGCTAGAGACAGACTGGTTAAAGTTAGTTCCGGTCCATTGTGTTTCCCAAGTTGAATTGGTGAAGTTCATCGATCTTTGAATGAAGGCCACCTGCAATCCAAGTGAAATGTAGTGCGGGTTTTGCTCGGTACCCCCCAAATCTATGGCGTAAGCTGCCGAACCGGCAATATGCAATTGATTGAAGTCAATGGTACCTGCATTGTCGTTAACCACAGTCAATCCAACACCGAGGAAGTTCTGATCATAAGCATCATTCGAAATTTTTATCGGTGCATCAACCGACAACCCGAAAGTTCTATACGGCTCAGCAATTGAACCATATTGATTCCGATAATTCAAAGCTCCGCGAATGTCGTCTTCAAAGGCACCCGAATTGGCCGGATTATATGTAATGGGCGACGCAAAAAACTGCGAATAATGAAAGTCTTGCTGAGCATGAGCAGTCAGTAGAGCGGTGAAAAAAGCAAATGTAAGAGCCGTTTTTCTCATAAGCTGATTTATCGAACCAGAGTCACATCACCCGTATATACCTCTCGGTTACCCTCAGCGAAGGTGACTTCAAGCGTATACACAAAGGTGCCTGCATTTAGTTCTTTGTCTTTAAACAATCCATTCCAACCTTCATTCTGATTGGTCGTTTCAAATACCAGTTGACCGTATCGGTTGAATATTTTGAACTCCATACGAGTTATTCCTTGGCCCAGAACTCTAAGCACATCGTTTCTTCCATCTCCGTTTGGTGAGAATGAATTCGGAACTCCGATGGCAGCAACAAAATTAACGGTAACGTTTACCGTATCGACGGCTGTACAAGAGCTGTCTTGATCGTAGTAGACTATGAATGCCGTAGTTTCTTGTGGTGATACCTGAACAGTTTGTGACCTGAAATTGTCAACTTGGTCAAAAGGTTGCCACAAGAAGGTGCCATTCGGAACCTGTCCTCCGAGACCGGCTGTAAGTTCTACAACTGCTCCTGCATTGATAGTAATATCAGGGCCTGCATTAAGCGGCGGGCGTTCTGCTGCGAATACCGTTTGAATAACGGGTGGAGCT
>DATFKV010000470.1:0-2527 GCA_035268465.1 Cryomorphaceae bacterium
GTAGAGAATCAGTTCATCAATCAGCAATATCTTCAAACTTATACCGAAGATTTCAATTTGCGTTTGAACCTCGAGCCGCTGCCAAACTTGAGAATAGAATTGACAGCACAAAGGAGCCGGTCTGATAACGATGGGTCTTTCTTCAGGTTTAATCCTGATTTGCAACAGTACTTGGAAGAAAGCCGATTTGAAACCGGAAGCTTTAATACTACGATGATTGCTTGGAATACGCTCTGGGAGCAGGACGTCGAGAATGTTAGTCCTATTTTTGAAGCGTTTGCAGATACCACTTTGGGTAGCTTAAAGAGTGAGATTTCCAATCGGTTGGCAAGAGAAACAGGACTGTCAGAGCCCAACTCGGGGCTCGAGGGAGCCTTCGCTGACGGATATGGACCGAGCTCTCAACAAGTGGTTATACCTGCTTTTATTGCGGCTTATACCGGTCAGGATGCACAGAGCGTCAATCTGTTCATTAGTGACTACAGCCTTCTCGATGCAATAAAAAATCCCAATTGGACAGTTAATTACGACGGCCTTACCAAAATACCCGCACTAAAGAAAATCTTCAGAACCGTAAATATTTCTCACGCATACCGCAGCACCTTTAGCGTGAGCAATTTTACCACCAACTTGGCAGCGGGAACCAGCATTGACGGCACCCCCATACGAGATAATTCTGCTGAGGGAAACTTTATTGCCGATACGCAAATCAATGCCATTACCATTAGTGAACAGCTTAGTCCGTTGATCAGAATCGACATGACCTGGCAAAACTCGCTGATCACAAACTTCGAAATCAATAAGAATCGAGTTTTGGCCTTCAGTACAACGAACTTTCAGCTTACTGAAAACCGTAGCGATGAGATCGTTCTTGGTCTCGGGTATCGCTTTCCGGATGTTGAGATTAAACTGGCAGGGAAAAAGAGAAAGAGCGACCTCAACGTACGATTTGACTTAAGTATTCGAGACACCGAGATTATCGCAAGGAGAATGGATGAAGGCACCAATCAAATCACCTCGGGACAAAATCTGATTTCGATTAAAACGGCCATTGACTATGTTATTTCAGACAGGCTGAATATCAGAGCGTTTTACGATCATCAGATCAACAAGCCAAAAGTTTCTATTTCATTCCCCACTTCAAACATAAACACCGGAGTATCTTTGCGCTTCACACTGACCCAATAAATAGAATAGTATGAATTTTCCTGCTGACTTAAAATACACTGAAGACCACGAATGGATTAGAATTGAAGGCAATACGGCTACGATTGGCATTACTGATTTCGCTCAAGGCGAATTGGGTGATATCGTATTTGTCGAAATTGAAACCGAAGGCGAAGAGTTGGATTCGGGTGAGGTATTTGGCACCATCGAAGCGGTTAAAACGGTGTCCGACCTTTTTATGCCCATGGCGGGAAAAGTGATTGAATTCAATGCTGAGCTCGAAGCCAAGCCTGAATTGGTCAATGAAGATCCTTACGGAAAAGGATGGATGATCAAACTTGAATTTGAAGGAGAGCCCGACTTGTCAGAACTTTTAGATGCTGATGCATACAAAGCTCACACCGCCTGATCGCCCGACATTTCTAAAAGCTTATTGGGCGGCTCTCTTATGGGCCGCCTTTATTCTTTTATTGATGTCCCTTCCCGGAAAGGACCTTCCGGATTTTGACATTTGGGCCATTGACATTGAGGACAAGTTAGGTCACATAGGTGTTTTTGGTTTGTTGGCCATGTTCATGGTTTGGGGAATCGCTCAGCGCAATTCTATTCTCTCTAAAAAATCTCTTTGGACTGCATTTATCATTGCCTCTTTATACGGGGGTGTCACGGAAATTCTTCAAGGTGTAGCCTTCCCTTCAAGGTTTGCGAGTGTACCTGATTTTGTGGCAGATACGATTGGCGCAGCCTTAGGCACAGTCTTTGCACTTTTCGTTTTCAATAAACTCCGCAGACAAAAAAGCTGAGTGGCCACAAAGCGGTTTTTCTGTTTAAAAACCGTGTACTATGCAGATCAAAAAATCGCGCGAGGTAGAACTCGAACGCAAAAAACCGACCTTATATTTATTAGGACTCGCCGTGGCCTGCGCCGTGGTGCTCTCAGCCTTCGAATGGAGGACTCCCATGAAAGAAAGAAGCCAAGGAGATGACCTCGGCGAAGAAATTGCCGTGATTGAAGCCACGATCATGCAGGTTTCTTTCAGGAAAAAAGAAAAGCCGGTTGAGAAGAAAGAAGATGTCAAGAAGGAAGTGGCCAAGACCGTTATTGACCAATTCAAACTGAGCGACAACGAACTTGCCATTGATGATATCGCCTTCCCTGACATAGATGATGAACCTACCGTCGAAGAGATCTCTCAATTGACCGAAGAAGTATTTGAAGAGAAGATATGGCCCGTCGCCGATGTGATGCCTGAGTTTCCGGGAGGCGATTCATCGAGAGTAGTATTTCTTCAAAATCAAGTCAAGTACCCTCGAATGGCTAAGGATGCAGGTATTTCGGGAACCGTCCACGTAGGGTTTA
>DATFKV010000471.1:0-7862 GCA_035268465.1 Cryomorphaceae bacterium
CCTGATCTACGGCATCCCTCAAATGACGCCGGATGAGTGGAAAGAAAACTTGAATAAGGCGGTAAAACTTGGTGTAAACCACATCTCTGCTTACTGCCTCACCGTCGAACCTGACACAGCACTGGGTCACAAAGTAGACAAGGGAAAGGAAAAATCGGTAGACGAGGAAGCAGCCGCACTGCACTTTGACTACATGGTCGATTTTCTGGCAGCACAAGGCTTCCGACAATACGAAGTCAGCAATTTTGCCATGCCCGGATTCGAATCCCGACACAACTCAGCCTATTGGGCGGGAGTTCCATACATAGCATTGGGTCCGTCAGCTCACGGATTCGATGGCACTTCGAGGTACTGGAACATCGCCAACAATCCGCGTTATTGCTCAGCGATTGAAGCAGGAAAACTCCCCACAACACGAGAAAAATTAAGTCGAGAAGAGCGCTTCAATGAATGGGTGATGACGGGCCTCCGCACGGCAATAGGCATCGACTTAAAAAGAAGTGAGAAGGAATTTGGCGTAGAGTTCAAAAGAATCTACTCCACCGAAATCAAACGTCTCATCGCCGATGGCTCTGCTAAACTGGAAGGTGATCAATTGGCCTTAACCAAAAAGGGAATGTTCCTGGCCGATGGAATTACCTCGGATTTCTTTATTTTAGAGCATGAAGATTAAAATTCAGCTCAACGACCAAGAATACCATGTGGACTTGGCTCAGCCACTCGATATTTCGATTCCATTAGGCCCGGAAGGACCGAGGGCATGGTATGTCGACCCGCTTCAAATAGAACCCGTTCGAAACGATCACTTTATAGGCAGCATTGCCGAAGGGGGCAATGTGAATTTTCGAAACATCTTCTTCAATCCACATGGTCATGGCACTCATACTGAGTCTTCCGGACATATTGATAAGGAAGTCATTTCGGTAAACTCTGTGCTGAAACAATTCTTTTTCACTGCGTTTTTGGTGAGCATTGACCCCGAAATTTTCAAAAATACCGATGTGGTTTTTCACAAGCCCGGCGACCGAATCATTACAAAAAATCAAATTGAGCAAGCCATCAAAGATGTACACTGTGAAGCACTGCTGATTCGGACTATACCCAATTCCACCCAAAAAAAAACCAGAGTTTATTCGGGCACCAATCCTCCCTATGTGGAACCCGACGGCCTGGCGTTCATGCGGTCAAAAGGCGTCAAGCATCTCCTGCTGGACCTTCCCTCTGTAGATCGAGAAGTGGACGGCGGAAGACTTCAAGCACATCACGCCTTTTGGCATAGCGGTTTCAAGGAAGATCAAAACTGCACCATCACAGAGATGATCTATGTACCCGACGAAATCAAAGACGGCCACTACTTGCTCAATTTGCAAACGGCACCGTTTGAAAATGATGCCACTCCTTCGCGTCCTGTTTTGTTTCAATTAAACCGCTAAGCCATGCACGTCGATGAATTTCGCGAATACTGTCTCGCCCGAAAGGGTGTCTCCGAAAGCTTTCCATTCGATGAACACGTGCTGGTATTTAAAGTGATGGGAAAGATGTTTGCTTTGTGCAATATTGACGACTACCAAAGTTTCAATCTGAAATGCGATCCCGAATACGCCATTGAGCTACGCGAAGCCTATCCCGATCTGATAAGGCCGGGCTGGCACATGAGTAAAAAACACTGGAATACGGTGAGCGCCGAAGGATTGAGCGCAAAACTCCAAAAGGAGCTGATCGATCAATCGTATGACTTGATTGTTTCCTCGCTGCCGAAGAAATTAAAAGAAGAACTGGATTAACTTTGTTGTCGTGAAAAAGAACTTCCTCTACCGCCGATTTGCCAAGTATTTTATTCGCGGGCTCATACTGTTGGTTCCGTCGACGGTGATTATTTATGTCGTTTTCCAGCTCTTTGTTTTTCTCGATGACCTCATTCCTACAGAAATTCCGGGGCTGGGGCTGTTGTTGCTCATAGGTCTGATAACCTTTTTCGGATTTGTTGGATCTACTTTTATATCGGATTCCGTTTTGAAAGGTGCCAATAAGGTGCTGGATAGAATACCCCTACTCAAGACGATTTATACGGCCATCAATGACCTTCTCTCGGCATTTGTCGGGCAAAAGAAAAGCTTTTCGCGACCGGTCTTGGTCAAGCTGAATCGAGAAAGCGAAATAGAAAAGCCCGGGTTCATTACCAACGATGATCTGAGTGTATTGAACCTGAACACAGGCAAAATAGCGGTCTACCTTCCACACAGCTATAATTTTTCGGGAAATATTTTCATTGTCCCGATTGAAAACGTCACCCCTGTAAATGTCAATACTGCCGACTTTATGAAATTCATCGTCTCGGGTGGCGTAGCCGATGTGGGAAGAAAAGTGAACAAGGAAGTGGAGGAGAAACCGGATGCAACAGTCTAAAGTAGGAAACCTCTTATTGCTTCACGTCGTTGTCTTCATCTTCGGATTTACGGGAATACTCGGAAAATTCATTGAAACCGATTCCGACCTTCTCGTTTGGTGGAGAATGCTGATCGCCGCCGTTTCCATTGCCATTTTTGCCTACCCTGCCGGGAAAATTCACAAACCCATTTGGATCCATGCCAAAACTTATCTGGGCGTAGGCTTCTTAATTGCCCTTCACTGGGTCACCTTTTTTCAAGCAATTAAAATTTCCAATGTTAGTGTCACACTGGCCTGCCTCAGCGCGGCATCCTTATTTACCGCCCTATTAGAGCCTCTTATCTTTAAAAGAAAGGTTGATCCCGCTGAACTCATCTTCGGTGGGATGGTGGTTTTGGGGTTGGTTCTCATATTCAGTTTCGAAACGGAATATGCCGCAGGAATAATTATGGCTTTGTGCTCTGCATTTGTGGCATCGCTCTTCACCGTAATCAACGGTCGTCTGATTCAAAAAGACAATCCTTATCGAATTAGTCTCGTGGAGATGATTGGAGGAGTATTGGGAATTACCATTTGGCTTGCCTTTTCGGGAAAAATTGGAGCAACCATGATTGACATTCCCGCCTCCGATTGGTTTTGGATTCTTATACTCGGCATCATCTGCACGGCCTTTGCCTTTGTAGCCAGCGTCAAAGTAATGGAAGAACTCACCCCTTTTACCGTTTCCCTCACCATTAATCTCGAACCTGTTTACGGAATCATCTTGGCTTTTTTCATCTTTGGCTCCAGCGAAAAGATGACCTTCGGCTTCTACATCGGGACCATTCTGATTCTCGGAGCACTCTACCTTAACGCACTCAAGAAGAAGGGAAAGTTACCGTTTGGTAAAGCAGCTCTCAAGCAAAAAACAAACGAATGAGGAAAGCGTTAACTTCGTAATTAAACCGAAATACCTATGTCGGCGACGATCACAGATAAAAAATCTTATTGCCCGAATCCATTGGCTTACGAGCGATTTCAAACCAGAACGGTAAAAATCGGATCAGTTGAAATGGGCGGCGATAACCCTATAAGAGTACAGTCCATGACCACCACGGATACCATGGATACGGAGGGCTCGATTGCGCAGTCCATTCGCATGATCGAGGTGGGGTGCGAACTCGTGCGAATTACCGCACCAAGCAAAAAAGATGCTGAAAATCTTCAGTCAATTAAGGATGGAATTCGGGCCAGAGGCTACGATACGCCATTGGTTGCGGATATTCACTTTACGCCCAATGCGGCCGAAATTGCCGCGCGCATCGTGGAAAAGGTTCGGGTAAACCCGGGAAACTATGCCGACAAAAAGAAATTCGAAACAATAGAGTATACCGACGAGAGCTATCAGGCCGAGTTGGATCGAATCCGCAAGCGCTTTAGCCCGCTGGTGGAGATTTGCAAGGAAGAAGGCACCGCCATGCGAATCGGCACAAACCACGGTTCGTTGAGCGATCGCATTCTCAGTCGCTACGGCGATACTCCCGAAGGCATGGTAGAGTCGGCAATGGAATTTTTGAACATTTGCCGCGACCACGATTACCATGAGCTGGTGCTGAGCATGAAAGCAAGCAATACTCAAGTAATGGTGCAAGCCTACCGTCTTTTGGTGCACCGAATGATGGAGGAAGGAATGAGATACCCCATTCATTTGGGAGTAACCGAAGCCGGTGAAGGTGAAGACGGCAGGATCAAATCGGCAGTGGGAATCGGAACCTTATTGGAAGATGGAATTGGCGATACGGTACGCGTAAGTTTGACCGAAGAGCCCGAAGAGGAAATTCCCGTGGCACGACTCCTGGTCGATCGATACAAAAAGAGAGAAGGCCATGCTCCTATTCCAGCCCTTTCGCATAATCCCCTCGAACCTTTTTCCTACACACGAAGACATACGGCCAAAGTGAGCAATGTGGGAGATGGCCAAGCGCCGATTGTAATCGGCGACCTTTCGGGGAAAGCCGAAATCAAACCCGCCTCCTTTTTTCCTTTTGGATACAACTATAGTATCCCTCTGGATAAATGGAACATCGGCGATCAGGCAGCCGACTATCTCTACATCGGTGGAAACTCGGTAAATTTTGAAATTCCCGGCACCTTAGGAGTCATTGTCAACGAGGAGATCTGGCTCGAGCAGTCGGCCAAACCGCGAATGTATCCCTTGATCACAGCAGCATCCTTCATGAAAAATGGAGAATTGAGCCCTACGGTAAATTTCATTTCGGCCAATGATACCGATCTCTACGATGCGTCATTCGTTGAGAAATTAAAAGCTTCAAAGAATTCCGTCTTGATTTTGGAAACGGAAAACGAGCATGCCATGCCCGCAATGAGAAGAGCTTTCGTGGAACTAATGAACCACGATTCGGATATTCCGGTGGTCATTAAACGAAAATACGACGGCCTCGATAGGGATCATTTTCAAATTTATGCCTCAACCGACGCGGGAGGGCTTTTTATCGACGGGTTGGGAGATGGTATCTGGCTCCACTCAACAGCGGTAGATCCCAGAACTACCAACTCTTTGAGCTTCGGAATACTTCAAGCCACCCGAACGCGCATCAGCAAAACAGAATACATTTCTTGTCCGTCTTGCGGTAGAACGCTCTTTGACTTACAAGAAACCACGGCGAAAATTCGAGCCCGCACCGAACACCTGAAAGGAGTGAAAATCGGCATTATGGGTTGCATCGTAAATGGCCCCGGCGAGATGGCCGATGCCGACTATGGTTACGTAGGAACGGGCGTGGGCAAAATCACCCTTTACAAAGAAAAGGAAGTGGTAAAGAGAAACGTCCCTTCTGAAAATGCGGTTGACGAATTGATCGACCTCATTCGTGAACACGGCGATTGGATCGAACCTAAAGAAGTACAATCATGAACGCAGTTATAGCAGGAGCCACAGGATTAATCGGCAGTTTTCTGGTCGATCAGATGAAAACCGACAAGGATGTAATGACCGTTACAGCTTTGACGCGCAGAAGTGGTGAGCAAGTGGGAAAAGTGGCTTGGACAAAAGTCGACTTTGATCAATCGGCCGACCTGGAGAAAGCATGCGGGGGAGCCGATAGTGCTTTTTGCTGTTTGGGCACGACCATGAAAAATGCGGGGTCAAAAGAAGCTTTTCGCAAGGTCGATCACGATTATGTTATCGCTTTTGCGAAAGCGGCAAAATCTCAAGGAATTGAGACCTTCAGCGTAGTGAGTGCCATTGGAAGCGATCCGGACTCAAGTATATTTTACAATCAGGTAAAAGGTGAAATGGAAAGAGATTTGAAGAAGATCGGCTTCGAAATCCTGAACATTTTTCAACCTTCAATCTTAGTCGGACCGCGAGAAGAAGGTCGTTTGGGAGAGAAAATCGGCACGGTGGCGATGAAGGTGGCTTCTCCTTTGATGATCGGTTCGTTGAGTAAATACAAACCCATACATGTGAAAACGGTGGCGGGAGCCATGCTCAAGTTGGCCAAATCCCCTGAGAAAGGAGTTCGGCATTTGGAGTATGAAGAAATGAAGACAATCTTTTGACGCATCTCCCACAGCCAATTTAATCTGAAGTCTGTCAGCGTTGAACCCAATTCTCAACCCGCATATCATTTAATCGCTCAAAATCCTTTAGATTTTCGGTGACCATAATCAGTTGGTTAGCTCTAGCTGTTGCCCCCAATAAGTAAATCAAAATCACTTATCATGTTCCCCATTTTCCTTAACCGCGCTTTTTCATCCGCATAAAATCTAATCCCATTATAGATCGGGAGGACTTTAATCTCTTCACTTATTAACTCAATAAGAGAGTAGTTCTTTTCGGGATCATTGCTTTTTGAGGCCCCATAGGCCAACTCTGCCAAAGTGATCTCTGAAATAGCACAATTCTCAATGCCGACAGAACTCAACTTTTGATCCAAATCAAACTGGCCTCTTAACAGATGTACACAAATATTTGTGTCCAATAAGTACTTCATTGAAAACTTTCGGAATCAGGTTTCTCTACTCGCGATGTCTTAATATCTTCAATAATCTCATCGGAAGACCTGTCATCTACCCAAGCACCATAAAAACGAGAGATATCAAATTTTCTCTTTGGCTCGTGGTTCATCGATTTCCGCAATTTCTCAATCAATAACCGCTTGGACTTGGCATCGAGATTTTTCAAGTAGCCGAAGTACTTGTCCAAAATCTTACCTGATGTGATTAGTCCTCCCATATCTAATTTTTTATGGAAGTTAATGAATTCGTTGAAATGCTGACAATTTTCAGGGTAGAAAGAAGGGTCGATAGCCAACTGATCATTGGAAAGGTGAAAAAAGATTACCCTTGTGTCAGAAGGAGCTCCCTAAAAAAATGCCCGATGATATCCAAAACATTGGTAAGCGCAAGCTCAGAATGTTGAATAATTCTCATGACATTTTTGACTTGAGAATTCCGCCTTCTAACAGGCTCGACGCTCAGCGGAAAATTGAATGATTACTATTGCATTAGAATTTACCGACAGTGGAGAATTATATTTCGATGGAACAATGGCAATGCCGGAGAATGTAGAGATTCTTGACTATCACAACTAATTGAGAAAGTGGAAAATCTAGCATACATACATCCCGGCGAAATGCTTCAACAAGAATTTCTCTCACCACTTGAGATTACCGCCTATCGTTTGTCGAAAGACATAAGAATACCTCAGACGCGAATTTCAGAAATAATAAAAGGAAATCGTCGAATCACTGCTGATACTGCCTTAAGGTTAAGTTAGGTACTTCGGAAACTCAGCTAAATTCCGGCTTGGCCTCCAAGGCGATTATGACATCGAAGAAGAAAGAAATCGAAAAGAGAAGGAACTTAACCAAATAGAGCACTTTTCTCAAAAAAATCGAGCCTGACCAGTAATCAATTATTGAGTCTTATACAACTCCTCTCCCGCTTCGTAGTACTTATCCCCTTCAGTCCAATAAGGCCTTTCCTCCATGTTTCCAACCAATCGGCAAGCGTGCACATAGGCCTTCGTGAATTTGAAAAGGTAGTCGTAATCCACCGAATCAGGATTGTCTCCTGCTTGATGATAGTACTTCAATAATTCATCGTCAAAGGCGGTCACTCCCATGGTATACATCACCGCCGGTATTCCCTTTCGGGCAAAGCTAACTTGATCAGAACGGTCAAAGAGGTTTTGATCGGGCATTTGATCTGCGATGGTGCCGAGACCATACGTTTCACCTGCCGTTACAAAAGCTTCGGTGGCCGTCGTGCGCTCCAAGCCAATGATGGTAGTAATGCTTGTATCATTGTAGCCCGCATTATCGCTATTGAAGCACATCACGATGCTCTCCAAGGGTACAACGGGGTGCTCTACAAACCATTCGCTTCCGAGCAATCCTTTTTCCTCTCCGGTAAAAAAGATAAACATGGAAGTGCGTTCGAGTGGGTATTTGGCAATGTTGTGAGCGGCC
>DATFKV010000472.1:0-2221 GCA_035268465.1 Cryomorphaceae bacterium
AGGGAGCAGGAAGCAGAACTTCATCGCCGGGATTTACAGTCGCTAAAATGACGTTTATCAAAGATTGTTTCGCACCCGTTGAAACCACGATTTGCTCGGGCTTATAATCAATCTTATTGTCCCTTTTGAATTTGTGGCTAATCGACTTGCAGAAATCGGCATAGCCGCTCACGGGCATGTAGTGCGTGTAGTTTTGATCGATTCCCTCTTTGGCCGCCTCCTTAATAAAGTCAGGTGTGTCAAAATCCGGCTCACCCAAGCTCAGACTGATTACTTCGTGGCCGGCTTCCTTCAGTTCGCGGCTTTTTCTGGCCATGGCCAGAGTGGCCGATTCGCTTAATCGCTCTAGCAGGCCTGAAACGTTTTGGTTTAAACTCATGGTATTCAATTTCTTTTATGGGATCAAACTTCGGCTTTTGCGGCGTAAACCACGAGTGCTTCTTCAATAATTTTAATCGATTTTTTCAGGTCAGCTTCGTTCAGAACGTATGCAATTCGAACTTCTTGCTTTCCGAGGCCTTCAGTGATATAGAAACCACTTCCGGGAGCGAGCATAACGGTTTCGCCGTTGAGGCTATAGGTGCTTAAGAGCCATTTACAGAAATCCTCCGAATCTTCCACAGGTAGTTTGGCAATGCAATAAAATGCTCCACCCGGCTTAGGGCAGATCACTCCCGGAATGGCATTCATCCCGGAAACCAATATGTCGCGGCGTTTTTGGTATTCGCCAAGGACTCCGTCAAAATAAGACTGAGGAGTTTCCAGCGCAGCCTCGGCAGCTATTTGTCCCAAAGTAGGAGGGCTGAGTCGGGCTTGAGCAAATTTCAGCGCGTTTTGCCTTACCGTTTTATTCTTGGTGATCATGGCCCCGATTCTCACACCACACATCGAGTAGCGTTTCGATACACTGTCGATCAAGATTACATTCTCGTCCATCCCGTCCAACTTCATTACACTGAAAGGGGTAGCCCCGTCGTAGCAAAATTCTCTGTACACTTCATCGGCGATGAGGTAGAGGTTGTGGCGCTTGGCCAAGTCAGCTATAGCTTGAATGTCTTCACGGCTATAAACGGCGCCTGTGGGATTTCCGGGATTGCAAAGAACAATCCCTTGCGTATGTTCGGTAATGAGTTTTTCAAACTCTGCCACGGACGGAGGAGCAAATTCATCCTCAATGTGGGAGGTGATGGGTCGTACATTTACGCCTGCCATGGTTGCAAATCCACTGTAATTGGCGTAGTAAGGCTCGGGAATAATGACCTCATCGCCCGGATCAAAGCAGGTCATCATGGCAAATACCAATGCTTCTGAGCCTCCGGTGGTGATCATTATATCCTCCGTATTCACAGGGATATCCTTGCTCCGGTAGTACTCCGCCAGCTTTTCTCGGTAGCTGCCAAATCCCTCCGAACTCGAATATTCAATCACCTTAAGCTCCAAATCGCGTAGCCGATCCATCACCACTTCAGGAGTTTTAATATCGGGCTGACCAATATTGAGGTGGAAAACTTTCTTTCCTTCTGCTTTCGCCTTTTCGGCAAAAGGCATCAACTTTCGAATGGGCGATTCGGGCATGTGAAAAGCTCTTCTCGATAACTTTAGCATCTGTCAGTATTTTGAGGGCACAAAAATCCGAAAAATTCGGGCATAAAAAAACCGCTACAGCGCAAACTGAAGCGGTTCGTTAAAAGTTTATTTATTTGATTGGTACTTGAGATTCGTTAGCAAGGCCTTCGAAGTTTTGATTAGACCTTGTTGTCTTCATTACTGATCGCAAAAAAAACCGCTTCAAACACAAAGTCTGAAGCGGTTCAAAATGTTATTAGTAATTGTCTGGTCTGGAAAGTTCGATAGCAAGGCTTTCGCTGTTTTCGGAATAAGGGGATTTCATACAATCTAGAAGAAAACCTTTCCACCAAACTCTTATTGTTGCCAAAAAAACCGCCTCAAACATCAAATCTGAGGCGGCCAATATTATTGAGAATGAATTGTCTGGTCTGGAAAGTTCGATAGCAAGGCGCGCGAATTTTTAAAAATCAAGGAATTGACAAGCGGTCAATGACTGTTTTTAAAATAAGCGGAACGCAGCTAGCGGGCTTAAACAGACGGACAATTTAGTTGGCCATTGGCGCACCTTCCTGCTTCTTCACAGGCATACTCTCAGTATTTTCAGAAGCCAACACTTTCCCTTTGATACGAACAACCGTCGTTGGGTTGGTTA
>DATFKV010000473.1:0-2542 GCA_035268465.1 Cryomorphaceae bacterium
TAAAACGGAGTAATACGATTGCCCCCGAATCCGAAATCAAAGAAATCGTCTCCCTCCAGGAAAAACTCCCTCAGTTCCGGAAAAAAAAGCGGAAAACGCGTGAGATTAATCTGCTGCCTATCCGCCTCTACCTGTGCAAAATCCGTATTAAACGTCAAGTTCAGACGGTATGAGGGAGAAAGCAGCGCATTGATGTCGCCACCTCCGTTCAGGACACCGTCTTCCTCACCGTCTACCGATTCTGCACCACCCAAGACATAGGGCTTTACCTCGACGAATCGCTCATCGCGCAAGCTCTTCAAGCCACGGAGTTGGCCGGCTTGATTCACATCGGTGATGTCGAAATTTCGTCCCCACCCTTGCCAGCGTGACTGTTCTCTTTTTCTGCGAATGTTTCGCTCGAAGTTAATTCCCCATATTTGCTCGCCCTGATCGGGTCGGTATTTTAATGCGAAAAAGGGAATTTTAAATTCCGCAAACCACCCTTCAGCGGTGCGTGTGGTGCGCACATCCCAGACTCCGTTCCAAAAGGTATTGGTGGAACCACCGTTATTAAACACCTGCAGATCAGCTCGCGCAGCATTGGGGTTGGTCACAAACATGAAACCATTTCTTTTGTCAAGGTAGGTGTCAATGATTACAATGAAGTTGTCATCAAGGTTATAGTCAAAATCACGGCGAAGTTCTTTCGCCACAATTTTTTCGGGTTGGGAGTCATAAGCCCAAACGCCGATGTAGAGATTGTGCTCATCGTATACAATCGCCACTTCAGTTCGTTCCGTGGAAGGTTGTCCCAAGATCAGCTCGCGTTGAACAAATTGATCTACCCTTTCCGCCTTTTGCCAAACGCCTTCATTCAGTTTACCATCGATTTCTATGCTCTCTGTCGTGGGTAGAGCATTCATTTGATCATTGCGCACGCTTTGACCAAAAACGCATGCCGTCAGCAGTCCCAAAAAGTGCAAAAGAAGCAAGGTCCTTCCAAACATGGCGGCGAATATACCCAAGTCCGTCTAATGAAGTGCTAGTAAAAAAGGTGCGGTTAACAAACCGATTGAGTATTAAATTGATCGCCCTAAAAATAATATCATCAGTTTTTTGAACTTTGCCGTCCTCTGTAAAAACCTTTACAAATGAAAGCTTGGCAAATCCTTTTTATGCTTCTGATCATTTCTTGTAAATCGGGCAAAGACCTTTCACGTTTCAATGACGATCAAATCAGTCCTGAACTTTCTGAAATGGTGAACCGGTTGATTGAAACCGATTACATCGGCACGGAAAAAATTGGTCGGTCTCCCGAACCTTCTGCTGCTTATGCCAGTCGCGAAGCACTCCTTTCGATGGCATCTGAAGAAGAGCTTTTGGCTCTCATTGACCACCCTGAGGGAGAGGTAGCGGCCACGGCCTTTGAAGGATTGCTCCGCAACCGTTACAGCGATTTGAAAATGGAATTGCTCAATTTGAGTAAAGGCGATCGTACATTAAACCTCATTCAAGGTGACGTGGTTTTTACAATGCCGGCATTGGAGTACGCCTACGTAAATCTGTTGGGAAATGATTTTGATAGTACTTCCAACCAAAATAAACCGATAAAAATCGGACTGAGCGACGCGGAAAAAGCGTTTATCGAGAATAGAATCATGGCCATTCGACAGTCCTCACAGAACACCGTGATCAACAAAAATAATAATTGATCGTTAAAGTTTTAGGATTCCTCTTATCGGACTCGATAGTCGCCGAACTTGCATCGTAAAAGTTGACCGGTGCCTTTGGTAGTGATAAATTTACCCCTTTGAAAAATTCCACCATGATATTAAATCGAAGCGCGGCACTGGCCGCTTTTTTAATTACTCTCATTTCCGGCACAGCTTTTTCCCAAGATTTGTCCTGGACTTCCCTAAGTCCTCAAGTAGCCAAAAGCGCAAGTGCAGAATTGAGGATTGAGACCGACAAAGCATCTTACTTCAACTTTGAATACGACCAGGCGCGGTCAGAATTTTCAGATTCATTTACCATGGAGATCCCCATGGCTGATGGCAGTTTCCGACCATTTCTTTTGGAAGAGAATACCACCATGGCCGAAGGGTTAAAAACTAAATTTCCCGAAATCAAATCTTACAATGCCCGCGCCACTGATGGAAGCGGATACATAGGGAAAGTCGACTTTACGGCAAAAGGCTTCCACGCGATGCTGCTTCATCCGATGGAAAACACCCAGTTCGTAGATCCCTTATATCAGAATGAGAGTTCAACCCATATTGCATACCGTAAAAAAGATTTTCTCACAGACAAGCAGATGAACTGTCAAGCAGAATTTGACCTGAAAGGAGAAGGTCAGGGAGATCCCAAAACAGGGATCAACTACAATTCTTGTGTGCTGCGCACCTACCGAATAGCGATTTCAGCTACGGGGGAGTATACCCTATTTCACGGAGGCTCTGTAGCTCAAGCACTGGCAGCTCAAGTGACTACCATGAATCGTGTCAATGGAATTTACGAGCGTGATTTCGGGGTAACCATGACTATTGTGGCCGACAACGAT
>DATFKV010000474.1:0-2452 GCA_035268465.1 Cryomorphaceae bacterium
TCTTCTCCAGCTCCAAGTAATCTTTCACCACTTTCATTTCTTCGCCAATACTGACAAATTTCTTTTTCCCGGATGCCAAGCTGCTTCTCAGAATATGGCTCATTTGGGTAATGCTCTTTTTGGCCAAAACCGGGTTTTCATCGACCAATGCCCGAATACTGTTTAAAGCATTGAAAATGAAGTGGGGATTCATTTGAGAACGGAGATTATTCAACTCTACCTCGTTCATGGAAGCAGTTAGACGTAGGTTCTTCACTTCTTCTCTCTCGTAATTTTTGAGATAAATAGCAGCGAAATACAGAATATTCCAAAAGAGGAAAATGGTGATAAATGAAATAATAAGTTCGAGAATCACACCGTTTGGCAATACAAGGATTCGTTCGACATCGAGGAAAAAAAGATCTGAAATAAAACCATAAATCAATGAAGCCAAAATACCCGTTCCGATCGACAACAAAATTAACCGAGGTAGCAATCGATAGATTTTGGTTTTGAGCAATCTACTTTTCACGATGACGTACCTCATGAAATGAGAAAGACTAAGTCCTAAAATAAAAGTGACAATCAAGACTTTGACGATTCCTACATCCACGTATCCCGCTGCAAGATTTGTGAACAGGATAAGCAATATGTAGCCGAACCAGCCGGCTACTTGTGAAAGCCAATAGAGTGCTTTTTCGTCGCTCATAGTTTGACGAAGATAGCAGTAGAATTGATTTTTTTCCTTACTTAATTCCTGAGCTTATCTTTAAGGCCGATGAATTTTTTAGCCCACCAATTTCTTTCATTCGAAATCAAACCCATTATGGTGGGGAATTTCATTGCCGATACGGTGAAAGGAAAAGCGCTGGAAAACTACGATGCAGATATTCAAAAGGGAATCCTATTGCACCGCTTCATAGACAGCTTTACGGATAGCCATGAGATTACTTTGCAAAGCCGTGAAAGGCTGTATGGTCATTTCGGAAAATACGCAGCCGTTGTGCAAGATGTCTTTTACGATCATTTTTTGGCCATGAATTGGTCGCAGTACCACAAAGTAGATTTGGATGAATATACCCGCTTCATTTACTTGACTTTAGATGATTACCGATCCGTTTTCAATGAACGAGCAGAGCGAACGTTTCATTTTATGCAAATGCAGAATTGGCTCGGAAGCTATGCCACCCGTGAGGGCATTGATCGCGCGTTAAGCGGATTGTCCAAAAGAGCGAGCTTCCCTTCCAATATGGACGAGTCATTGCCCGCCCTGGAAGAGCATGGCGATGACATCTCCACTGACTTTGAAGTGTTCTTTCCAGATCTCATCTTTGCTACTCAAGCTAAGCTGGCGGAAATTAATTCTTGAAACTTCTTACTCCTCGCCTCGTATCCATGCTTTGATTCGGTATTCAAACTGCCGCCTCATTACGCATGCTAAAGCATCGCAACTATATCGCATGGATGGTGATTTCTCTTTTGGCCGTGACCCCACAGGGTTGCGAAAAAGATGATGCACCGCCGCAAGCCCAAACCGCTTCTATCGCATTGACGGAAGAAGCAATCGTGGGACCGGACCTTGAAGAAATAAAGGCCAGAGGGAAACTTGTAGCCCTCACGCTCAACTCATCCACTTCTTACTTCATTTACCGAGGTCATGCCATGGGATTTGAATACGAGCTCTTGCAACGCTTTGCCAAAAGCATTGGGGTAGAGCTGGAAATGCAACTCATTCCCGATGTGAATACCATGTTTGACATGCTCAATAAAGGTGAGGGTGACGTGATTGCCTGCAACCTGGCCATTACGAGCGATCGCCAAGAAAAGGCCGCCTTCAGTGAACCGTATAATTTTACCAAATTGGTTTTAGTTCAGCGCCTTCCGGAAGGTCATCAAAACATGACTCAGCGCGAGATCAGTCAAAACATGCTTCTAAGACCGCTGGATCTGGAAGGAAAGAAAATCTACGTGAACCATTCTTCCCCATCTTATGAGCGCTTGATAAACCTACAGAAAGAATCGGGAATCTCCTTCGAAATCATAAAGGCGCCAGGGTACATAGATCCCGAGAAGCTCATCCAAAAAGTGGCTGATGGAGAAATAGACTACACGGTTGCTGACGATAACCTCGCCAATCTCAACTCAACCTATTACAATAACATTGACGTCTCAGTCCAACTCAGCTTTCCCCGACAAATCGGATGGGCTGTTCGCAAGAATAATCCGCAACTTCTTAAAGCCGTAGACGAATGGTTTGACAGAGATCGAAGAAATTCCGTTCACGCTTATATTTACAAGAAATACTTTAAAGCACCCAAAGAAAAATGGGAAGAGTACAACGGAGAATTCTCTTCGCTAAACGGAAATAGAATCAGTAATTACGACGAATTACTCCGAGAATACAGTGAAATTATTGATTGGGACTGGAGACTGCTGGCTGCTCAAATGTATCAAGAGAGTAAGTTTCAAGAAG
>DATFKV010000475.1:0-3158 GCA_035268465.1 Cryomorphaceae bacterium
GTAGGCTGGGGTGGCGGAAGTCACTTATCGTTTGTTTCGTTAATCGCATTTGAGTTTATTGTAATATGGGTAGTTGTATTCTTTCTAACCGTTAGTACGCTATTCCTAAGGGGGAAAATCAAAAGCCTCAGAGAAACATCTTGAATGGGTCAATGAAAGCGTTTTTATGCTTATCCGAATAGCTGTATTTTTGCTACCGGCAATGATTTTTCGATGTTCAAGGTATTTCCATCAATTGGGAGTCGTAGTAATTAAACCAATCGTTTCATTTGACTCAGATTATTTTTTGGAAGAACAATGCTCCGTTTTAATCATTGATAAAGATAACTCGCACATCCATGGAAAATCAAAATCCCTCGCCTGAGAATCAACCCAACAACCCGCTGCACGGAGTAAAGCTGGCCAATATTTTGGAGGTTTTGGTAGAGGAGTTGGGATGGGAAGAATTGGGCATGCGAATCAACATCAATTGCTTTAAAAACGATCCTTCCATTAAGTCGAGCCTGACATTTTTGCGAAAAACTCCGTGGGCAAGAGAGAAGGTAGAGCGGCTTTACCTTTCTTTGCAAAAGAAATAATATCGGTTCACGAGACCCGTTCAAGGAGCTGAATCAACCTGTTTGTTCTACCCTTATTGACTTTCTACTATACCTTTAGTTCCTCTCAACCCAATGAATTCCAAGGAAGAAAAAGCTCAATTGAGCCAAGCTGAAATTGACCGATGCATTGCCATTTTGAAAACACTCAATGGCGACACCGATCAGATATTTGAGATTCCGAAAGAGATACGGATTGAGCTGATCAAAGAGGCGGGAAGATTATCCAGACCCCAACGAGACGAGTTCAAGAAACGCACCAAGAGTGCGAAGAAGAACGCGAAGAGAAAAGCGGCCGAGAGGGACAAGCATGCACGGAAGGAAACGGGAATACGAAGTGCGCGAGAAGCCAACGTCTTTGTAGCACCCAAAATGCTTGCGCCCACAAAAGAGGATGCCAAGCGAGCCGAAAAAACCGTGGCTCCTCGAAATTGCTACGTGTGCAAGGCGGTTTTTACCAAGCTCCACCACTTTTACGATACCATGTGCACCGAGTGCGGCGATTTCAACTACGCCAAGCGCTTTCAAACAGCCGACCTCACCGGGCAAGTGGCCTTGGTCACGGGCTCTCGCCTCAAAATAGGTTACCACATCACGCTGATGATGCTACGCGCCGGTGCCACCGTTATCGCCACTACAAGGTTTCCCGCCGACTCGGCCATGCGCTATGCCAAGGAAGAAGATTTTGACGAATGGGGACACCGACTGAAGATACACGGACTCGACTTGAGGCATATCCCCAGTGTAGAAATCTTTTGCAATTACATTGAGCAGCAATACGACCGATTGGATGTTTTGATCAACAATGCGGCGCAGACCGTTAGACGCCCTGCCGGATTTTACCGTCACCTGATGCCCAACGAGGAGCTTTCCATTTCGGAGTTGCCGCCCTCGGTTCAAGACCTCCTGTCCGATCACGAAGCCTGCCTGAAGGAATTGGGTGCTATCAGCGCCATGGTGGCAGGACAGGAAAAGAATCTGCCCGTCTCATGGCATGGTAGCCAGCCGGGCATTGGCTTGAGTGCTTCCGCAAAATTGTCTCAAATCGCCTACACCGTAGATCACGCCTTACCGGCCGATGAGGTTTTCCCGACCGGTAAACTCGATGCCGACCTGCAGCAAGTCGATTTAAGAACCACCAACAGCTGGCGTTTGAAACTGGGTGAGATTCACACCAACGAAATGCTGGAAGTACAGCTCGTCAACTCGGTGGCCCCTTTTGTGCTTTGCAACCGATTGGTGCACCTGATGAAAAAAGAAAACACGGGGATGAAACACATCATCAACGTATCGGCTATGGAAGGCAAGTTTCACAAGTATCACAAAGAGTCGCGCCACCCGCACACCAATATGGCCAAGGCGGCGCTGAATATGATGACCCTTACATCGGCAGCCGAATTTGCCAAGTTCGGGATCTATACCAATGCAGTGGATACCGGGTGGGTAACCGATGAAGACCCGATAGAGCTGGCCAAAAGGAAAGAAGAAATCCACGATTTTCAACCACCGCTCGACATCGTAGACGGAGCCGCCCGAGTGATGGACCCATTATTCGACGGAATCAATACAGGGAAACATTGGTGCGGTAAATTTCTCAAAGACTACAAGCCGACGAGTTGGTGAGTTGACTTATCACATCACCAAGAAAAAACTCCTCCGTCGGTTTAGCCGGAAGAAATCTTGCTATGTGCTTTCGCGAAAGAATCTCCCCAAGGTGTAGCCCTTCATCTTCAAAAGACCTATTCGTTTAGTTTTCTGAATGGTACGGGTATTCACGTCTTTCGGTCATTTAAGCATTTACTGAAAGACAGGGCACGATGCTTGAGTTTTGAACGAAGAAAGTAATGGCTTTTTCAAACTAGAAAATTAAACTTTCATGTTCGAGCCCAGGTCAATTGGTATCCGATTCGTTTGTGAATCGGACCATTTGTCCCGGGTTTTTTAAACCAAATGAACTCACTTCCTGCAAAATTAACCCATGTTACGGATCGAGAACCGGGCATAAGCCGGCGTTTATGCGGAAGGGGCTATACCTATATTTTGCCTTCAGGGCGGCGACTTCGCAGTAAAAAGCGACGTCAGCGTATTAAGGCATTGGGCATTCCTCCTGCATGGAGAGAAGTTTGGATTTGCAACCGGCCCGACGGTCACCTTCAGGTCACCGGGGTAGATGATGCCGGCAGAAAGCAGTACATCTATCATCCCGAATGGGAAGTTTATAGCAGCCAAAAAAAATACGACCGACTCATTGATTTCGGAAACCAACTGCCCGATATAAGGAGGAGGTATCGCGAAGATCTGGAAAGGGAAAAGTGGGATAAACCCAAAGTTCTGGCTTTGGCAACCGCACTGCTGGATGAGCTTTATCTCCGGGTAGGAAACGACAGGTACACCGAGCAAAACAGTTCCTACGGCTTGACGACTTTAAGAAGAAAACACCTGGATTTTGAAGATGGAGTCGCGATTTTAAATTATCGTGCAAAACTGGGAAAGGAGAGAACCCTTGAAGTAAAAGACCGAGAGTTAAAGAAAATGCTGCGGGAGTGTTCGGAACTACAAGGT
>DATFKV010000476.1:0-5252 GCA_035268465.1 Cryomorphaceae bacterium
CCCCCGACCACCTCCTCTATGCGTGAAGCAATGGAAGATGTCATGACTCTCATCGATGAAGTTGAGAAGCCAAAACGGGATGATGAAAACGATAACTTTTACTTCGTTATTGATGCCCACCGAGAATTGGGGGCCGAATTAAAACAGAGTCTGGAAGAAAAAGGATACATCATCAGCGTTAAAGATCAAGGCGTATACTTGGTTTGATTGCTGTAAAAATTCTTTTCCGTTTTCAGAATTTAATGGCGATCTTAAAATCTTTGCCATCCATCAATTTAACCGTTTCCAGAATCATTCTGTAGCTCTCGTAGTCTATAGTCCATTCCTCCATAAGGCAGTCTATAAGCTTACTCTTTTCCGAATCTATACCGGTGATTAAAAATGCCAAATGGACCGCATTGGCAAAGCAGCAGAGCGTCAAATCCTTCCCCACACTCGGAGCACTGGCGCGTATGGCAGCTTCAGTCCCAAGATCTTTTGACAGATCGACGGCTTTGTGCAGGCAGTAAGGCAAATTTTGATCCAGCAAGAAATCCTTACAGGCCAATTTCTGGTTTACCAATGCCAATGCGAGAGCCGAAACATCACCATCGCTAAATGAAATTGCCACCAGTGTATTGATAAAAGCTTGAGGAGACGAAAGAGTCGTTTGGTTAGCGATTTCGGAAGCGGTAGAAGTTTGAATCATTGGCATTGTTAGAAATTTTACTCTATTCTACATACGTATAATCTCACCTTTAGGTTAAGGTACTGATTAATAATCAGGTGAAAAAATATTTTCAGGTGAAATGTTGAAGGGGTGGTTGGAGGAAGTCGGTTTTCTGATTTTTGAGTGAGTTTGACGGATCTGAATCTGATTTTTTCAATGGTTCCACTTTCCTAAGGTCTGGAACATTCCCTGCAGTCATCTAAGTGATCCGGTATAGCAAATGTTTGAAAAACCCGCAAAACACGATTGACTTTAGAGCACGGATCAGCGCTGGAACATTAACGAGAGAGCAGTAAAAAAGTAGATCCTAAGCGATTAAGATGAAGTAGCATTTTCCCATCGAATACCAAGTATGGTAATCATCGTGAATAGATAATTCCTATTTTCATCGGCAGAAAAACAAAGCTCGATGAAATACTTACTTCCTCTATTTATCATTTTCTCTCTTAGCCTTTCGGCGCAGGACAAGATTGTAACCCTCACCAACGATACCGTAGATTGTACCATTGTCGAGATCGATGAGAATTTCATCCAGATCATCGTAAATGAGAAACCTGCAAAAATGTTGTTTTCATCGGTCTTGTCCGTTTACCGAAACAATAAATGGGACTTCAATGAAAACGCTTTTCAACTTAGCGAGAAGAAAGCTGTTGAAGAATCCATCATGAAGCGCCAGCCTGAATACACTGCCAACGGTATTTCTGAAAAACAAAAGAATCACATCTTTTCGGCGGGTATATTTCTGCAAAAAGGATCAGCAAAAACAATTGGAGGAATAGCCGTGTCACTCGCATCATCGGCCATAGGAATTCTCTTGGCCAACGAAAATACTACGCTTGCCGGTATTGTAGCCATTGGCGGAAGCATAATAGGCTTGGTGTTGACCATCGACGGATTGAGCGATATAGGCAAAGCAGGACGTGAGCTACAGGCCTTTCCTTATGATTAAGATCACGCTTTTATTTGAGCAGCAACTAGTGCCTACTTACCTCATCGGTACAATTACTGCTCATTGAAACAGAGAATTCTCTACAACATCTAATTACATTCCTTTCTAACCTTCACCAAAACGGAGTTCACTTGGCGTGCCGCGAAGTAGGATAGTTTGCTTGTGGAGCAAGCTCGCGAGTCTGGGTTCAGGTTCTTTTCAAGTCTTTCTCGCCGCAGGAATTCACTCGTCCTATTGGCCGAGTGATCCCTGTGGAGGGAGCCTGCATCAAATCGAAAACCCACTTCGCGTGCCGCGAAGTTTGGTTTTTTGCTTTCCCAACCCTTTCGAGCGAGCTCGAGGGTTTGGAAAGCAAAAAACCCACCCTGACTGACGTCAGGGTGGGTTTTGGGTCGATGCGGAGAAGGAGGGATTCGAACCCCCGGTACCTTGCGGTACGCTGGTTTTCAAGACCAGTGCAATCGACCACTCTGCCACTTCTCCGCCGCAAAAGTAAACCTTTTGTTAAATCATCCAAGGCTGAGATGTCAATTTATTGAGATATTTTGGGACAATATCTCCTGCACATTTTCGTAACTTCACGTGTTACAATCAAAAACACTCATGAGAGGAGCCTTAAAACTTTTTTTACTTCCACTGATTTTTATTTCCATTCAAGGATTTTCAGTCCCTTACGCGGTCTTTAATCACAAAATATTTTACGTTCCCGGGAAAGGACCTGTAGTCGAAACTTACTTTGATATTTATGGGAAATCCATCACCCTCCTAAAACTCGCCGAAGAAGAAGATGCATTTCAAGGTGAAGTTGAATTGACCGTCATCTTTAAAAAAGACGGAGAAATCGTTACCTACGATAAAAAAAGCCTCAAGTCGCCTGTTATGTCGCAGGGCAACATCGTTGACTTCATCGATGTACAGCGTTTTGCCATTCCATCAGGGGAATACGAAGTGGAGATAGAATTAGTAGACCTGAACGCTGCTGAGGAATCTGCCTCTACGCAGGCAACCGTCCACATTGAAGTACCCGAGGTTCCGGACGGGGCCTTCTTCTCTGATGTAGAACTGGTTTCTGCCTACAAAAAAACCAGCGAACCGGGCCTTCTTTCCAAGTCGGGCTACGACTTGCTGCCTATGGTTTCGGACTCTATATTGAAGCCCGAGATGAAAGAGGTGGTGATCTACACCGAACTCTACGGAACCCACAAACAATTGGGAGAAGAAGAAATGTTTCTATTGACCGCCTATTTGGCAGATGCCGATAGTGCAAAACCGATGGAAAGCACTCGGAAATACATGCGCCGCAGTGCCGGCTCAGTGATTCCTATTCTCACCACGCTGACTCTTGACGAGGTTGGACAGGGAGAATATACAATTGTACTCGAAGCCAGAACCAGAGAGAATGAGCTCTTTGCAAAAGTGGAGCACGAAATCAAGAGGGATAAAAAAGAAGCTGTTGATGTATTGAGCCTCATGAAACGTGAGGACATTGGAGCGACTTGGGTTTCCAAGTTTGACACCAAGGCTTCCATTTACGATTACGTTCACTCGGTTCGGCCCATTGCCACCGGCCAAGAAAAAGCCATGCTCAACAATAGTTTTCGAGAGTTTGAAAAAGCTGAATTGAAATATTTGCAGAACTTTATGTACGCCTTTTGGGAGAGTCGCAATCCCGGTGAGGGAGAGACGGCATGGTTAACGTATAAAGAGAAAGTAGACTTTGTCAACGAGGAATTTGGAAGCATCAACAAACAAGGATTCGAAACCGATCGCGGACGAGTTTACTTGCAGTATGGCCCGCCCAATGATTTGACCGACCGAGCCAACGAACCTTCCTCCTACCCTTATCAAATCTGGAGGTATTACAAAACAGGTCAATTCAACAATGTCCGTTTTATCTTTTATGACCCCACTCTAATGGGCGAAGATTATCAGCTTCTCCATTCCGAAGGAATTCGAGGAGAAATCAACAATCCTCAATGGCGCTTGCTGTTGGAACAGCGCAATACTCCAATGGATAATGTCGACAGAAACACCGGCCGGGATCATTTTGGAGGTCGTGTTGATGACTTTTTCGAAAATCCACGTTAGATTTGCGGCTCTAAGCCCTTGAAAACCGCAATCGTTATTCTAAATTACAACGGCGAGGGCCATCTCCGCCGTTTTTTGCCTTCTGTGGTTGAACACAACCCTGATGACGTGGAGATAATTGTGGCTGACAACGGCAGTTCTGATGGTTCTCTCGCGCTTCTCAAAGAAGAGTTCCCCGATGTAGGGACCATAGAATTGCCCCGAAACTATGGTTTCGCCGGAGGCTACAACCAAGCGCTCAAGCTGGTCAACGCAGATATCTACGTCATTCTCAATAGCGATGTGGAAGTTACTGAGGGTTGGTTGGAACCCCTCTTGTCGGAAATGGAGAAAAGACCGGAGGTTACGGCTTGTCAGCCAAAAATAAAAGCCGCAGAGAATCGGAAGTACTTTGAATACGCGGGAGCTTCCGGTGGCTTCATGGACAAAAACGGATACCCCTTCTGTCGAGGAAGAATATTTGATCACACCGAAAGAGACATAGGACAGCACGAAGACGAAAGAGAAATTTTTTGGGCATCGGGGGCCTGTCTCATCATCCGGTCTGCCCCCTTTCACGAAGTGGGTGGTTTTGACGATAGCCTATTTGCTCATATGGAGGAAATTGATCTCTGCTGGCGATTGAAAAATCAGGGCCATCGGATATACTGCTTTCCGCAATCAACGGTATATCATCTGGGAGGCGGAACTTTGGCTTCATCAAACCCCAGAAAAACCTACCTCAATTTCAGGAACAACCTCAGCATCATCGCAAAAAATGATTACAAAAATTCACTCTTCCGCAAAATTTTTAAGCGCATGATCTTTGATGGTGCAGCGGCCGGCTATATGCTGCTCACCTCAGGCCCCAAACACTTCTTTGCCGTTATGCGGGCTCACTACTACTTTTATTCCAATTTGAGTCGCTTGCTCAGGGAGAGGAAATTCTGGCGAGAAAAATCGCATGACATCAACCGAACGGGGTTGTACAAAGGAAGTATCGTTCAAGATTATTTTAAGGACAAGAAGAAGGTTTTTGGAGCGCTGGCCACAAACTTATTCGTGCGTCAGAATCGCAACGCCTGACCGATGGCCATCCGGTAACCATCCAGACCTGCCCCTACTACAATGGCCGCTGCATACTTGCTCACCAGAGAATGATGGCGGTTGGCATCTCTGGCAAAAATGTTAGAGATATGCACTTCGATAACCGGGGTCTCGATTGCGGCTACTGCGTCAGCCACAGCCATGGAAGTATGAGAAAAGGCGGCCGGATTGAGCACTACGGCGTCGTAATCAGATCCTTTTTGAATGGCGTCAATCAAGGCCTCCTCGCCGTTTTTTTGGATATAATCGATCTCGACTCCGTGGCACTCCGTTCTCAAAACTTGGAGAAACTCTTCAAAAGAGACCGATCCGTAGAGCACGGGCTCGCGTTTTCCCAAGAGATTTAAATTGGGACCGTTGATAATTAAAATTCTTTTCAATCTATTGACGTTTGAATTGAACCAAATTTACGGAAGTTCA
>DATFKV010000477.1:0-4081 GCA_035268465.1 Cryomorphaceae bacterium
CAAGAGTCGGAAAAAAAGTTCAGGCTCATCGCCGATATTACCCCTGAAATGATTTGGGTAACGGATGCGGAAGGTAAGGTAGAGTTTTTAAACAGGCAGTGGTATAATTTTTCAGGCACCGAACCCGGGCAAAAGACGGCCTCAGAGGTGGCTGAAAAATCCATTCATCCTGAAGATGCACCGAAAGTTATGGAGGCCTTTGCAAATGCCATAAAAACGGGAAAGCAATTTGCCATTTCACAACGAAACAGACGAGCAGACGGGAAATACCGACGTTTTCTGAATCGAGGGGTGCCTTACCACGACCCGGAGACGGGAGAAATTACCAAGTGGTATGGAATTAGTACCGACATAGAAGATCTCAAATCGGCAGAAGAAAGGTACCGCTTATTGGTAGAGAGTATCGATGCAGGATTCTGTATAATTAAAATGGTTTACAACGAAGAAGGAAATCCGATCGACTACGTTTTCGTTGATCATAATCCTGCTTTTGCCATGCACATTCCTTTGCCTGACCCTATTGGTCGCAGCATGCTTGAAATGGTGCCTGACCACGAAAACTATTGGCTTGACTTATACAGCGAAGTTGATAAAACAGGAGAGTCAGTACGGTACGAAAATCACGCCCAAGCGCTGGATCGGTATTATTCGGGATTTGCATTTTCCATCGAATCTGATGAAGGATTGGTAGGGGTTCTTTTTGAGGATATTACCCATAAAAGAAAAGTAGAAGAACAAATCAAAAACTCGGAGGAACGTTTGCGATTGGCCTCGGATGCGGCGGGATTGGGGACGTATGAATACGACGTTTATCGGGACAAGTTCATTTGGTCACCTGAGGTGTATAAACTTTACGATGTAACGCAAGATGCTGAGCCTACCAAGGAGATCATACATGAACGCATACATCCGGATGATTTCGTTCGGTTCGAAAAATCTGTGGCCAATACCTTGTCCACTCGATCTGATGAAATCAATAAGAATATATATCGAATCAAAACGAGAAAGGGAGCAATTCGATGGGTGAGGGATGTGAATAAGGCATTTTATTCAGAAGAGGACAATCAGGTAGTTCGAATCATCGGAACCATTCATGATATAACGGAGACCAAATTGGCAGAGGAGGCATTGCATGAAACTGCACAGCGCAAAGATGAGTTTCTGGCCATGTTGGCCCACGAGCTTCGCAATCCGCTCTCGCCCATGAAGAGTGCCATAGACCTTATGCGCACCGGCAGTAATGAAGAAGAGGAGGTAAAGGCGCGAGACATTATCGAAAGGCAAGTCGATAAATTGATAAGGCTGATTGACGACCTCATGGATATATCGAGGATTTCCAAAAACCGAATTAAGTTGCAGCAAAGAGGTATGGATTTGCGCGAAGCGCTAGAGGTGGCCATAGAAACCGCCGCCCCTTTGATAAAAGAACGGCGCCACCAATTTAAAGCAGACCTTCCCGATGTGCCTGTTCCCATTCGCGCCGATCTCGACCGGCTCATACAGGTCATTACCAATTTGCTCACCAATGCGGCCAAATATACCCCCGAGGGCGGCCGGATATCGGTGAAGTTAAAAACGGAAAATGAACAGGCTTTGATCGAAGTTGAGGACAATGGCGTAGGCATTTCCGGTGAGGATAAAACCGTGATATTTGAAATTTTCCGTCAGGTCGGAAATCAGAACTCAGGACTGGGGATCGGGCTGAGCTTGGTGAAAACCCTCGTGGAAATGCATCGCGGAGAGGTTAGCGTAAGAAGCGAAGGTCGCGATCGCGGCAGTACTTTTACCATTTCCTTACCGTTAAATGAACGAGACTTTGCACTCAAATCGGATAACAACGTCCAAAAAACAATCGAAGGTAATCCTGAAAAGGAGAAATTGCGAATACTGGTCGTTGACGACAATAAGGATGGGGCGGACCTTCTGCAAATGGCCTTGAGCAGGAAAGGATTTGAAGTTGAGAAGACTTACACGGGAGGCGAAGGAGTGAGCAAAGCTATAGAGTTCCATCCTCAGGTGGCCTTGCTGGACATCGGTCTTCCCGACATTAGCGGATATGAGGTAGCCAAGCAATTACGCAAGCATTTTCCCAATATGGTCTTGATAGCCCATTCAGGGTGGGGGCAAGCCAAAGACAGGGAGAGAGCTCTTGAAGCGGGGTTTGACCACCACTTGATAAAGCCTGTAAACGTCAGCAAGATCGTGGAACTTTTACAGGTAAAGTAGGATTGAGTAGTGAGATGGGGCAGGTTGGAATGGCACTTTGATAAGACCGGGATAAAGCATTCAAACAAAAATTTTGATCGAATTTGGCCGACTTTCGTTGAAGCTGTAAGTAAACGGTGAGGAGTAGATGTGGAGTATGGAGACGGGCCAGTCTTTTTAACCCCTGCCGAGATTGCTGTTGTTGATCAATCTCGGCGTTCTACGGCTTGACTTATATGGATTTTTGAAAGAATCTCTCATTAGGGTGTAATAATCTTTGATTTGAGCCACTAACCAAATAAAAACAAGTAATTATGACACTCAAAAATGCAAAAGAACTATTAAAGAGTTTGCTATCCGAAACCCATAAAAAGTCGGAAATCAAAGTTTACCGTGAATTTATTCAAATCCTTTCCGGATTAGAGGAGAGAAACCTATCAGAAGCCGAAATTCAATCCATAGAGTCAAAACTGGATGATCTTCAATTGGATTCAATTCCAACCAACCAGCGCAGGTTCGCAAAAAAAGCGCTGATACAGTTTAAAAAATTTTTAAAGGATACCTACGCCCTCACCACGAGAATGTATTACACCAACTTGGGAATAGGGCTGGGGTCGTCTTTCGGAGTTCTTTTTGGAATTGTATTTTTAGCTGGTTTTGAGCGCTCTTTGGGCATATCCGCGGGCATCTCTCTCGGGTTGCTGATCGGCTTAGTTATCGGGCGTCAAATGGACATTCAGGCTTCGGCTTCGGGCAAAATGGTCTGATGTAGCTTTGAGCTAGTCCTTAAACCAAAAGTGTGAGCAGCGACTTTTATACTTTATCCATTCTGCCTTATGCCGCAATCATCATAAAGATATGCCGTGCATACACGGATACGCAGGAGGATTTCGAAGATTACTTCCAAGAGGTGTGTTTGCAAATTTGGAAAAGCAGAAACAACTTTAAAGAGCAATCCGAATGGTCTACCTGGGTCTATAGGGTGTCGCTAAACGTGAGCATGACCTTGCTAAAGAAGAAAAAAAATAACCGTCAACATGTGGTGTCTGATCACGTGCCAACAGAGGTGGCAGAAGAATCTCGTGCTTTTGCTGATGAATCTCTCGATGAACTTTACAGGGCCATCCGGCAACTTTCCGAAATCGATCGAGGGATCATTTTGCTTTATCTGGAAGAGAAGCCGTACCGGGAAATCGCAGAGATTATCGGCACCAGTCCTAATAATATCGGGGTGCGCATAAATCGAATTAAAGAACGACTAAAAAAATTATTGGATGGAAAAGTCAATTGAATCCATGTGGAAAGAAGGGTTCCTGAATAGCGATGCACTGATCGCCCCCAAGGTGAATGACCTCTACAACAAGAAATCGATTCACATTATCGAAAAGTTTGAACGGATGTTCAGGAACAATATTCGGGGCATTGTAATTGGTGCTTCTATTCTGTTTATCGGGTCTTATTTCGTTGGGGCTTTTCTGGCCGGTAGCATTGTATTCCTCATGTTCTTGTATGTCGCGTATACGGCATACCAAGAGTTAAAATCCCTGGAGAGAATCGATAAAGGACAAAGCAATTATTCTTTTTTAAAATCCTTTAAAGAGTGGATAGATAGGTCGATTGAACGCTATGGAAAAATGTATAGAGTCGTTTACCCGGTTTTCATTCTTGCTTTCTATTTTGGATTATGGTTCTCAGATAGTTTTAAAGCTATGCGAGAAGAAGTAGCTGAGCACAGCGATTTGTTTTTCGGAGTTCATCTATATACCACACTCCTGGTGGTCATTGTCGCCATTACGATGGGAGTCTTCAGCAAGACCATTCATCGAATGGATGTAAAAACCTTATATGGGGGGATTCTCAAGAAACTCAACCTCGC
>DATFKV010000478.1:0-5462 GCA_035268465.1 Cryomorphaceae bacterium
TGGAGAAAATTTTGAGCTATATATCTTTGGCAAAAGAAGAAGGGGGTCGAGTACTTTGTGGCGGCGAAAGAGTAATACTTGATGGAGATTTGGCGGGTGGCTATTATATTAGGCCTACTATAATCGAAGGGTTGCACCAAACATGCCGTACCAATCAAGAAGAAATATTTGGCCCTGTTGTAACTTTGGACACGTTTAAAACAGAGCAGGAAGCTTTGGCAAAGGCCAATGCCACGACTTATGGACTGGCCTCTACAGTGTGGACCGAGAACTTGTCTCGTGCGCATAGAGTTGCGGAAAAAATTGAGGCCGGCATTGTTTGGGTAAATTGCTGGTTAGAGCGAGATTTGCGCACTCCGTTTGGGGGGGTGAAAAATTCGGGAATGGGAAGAGAAGGTGGCTTTGAGGCCATGCAATTTTTTACCGAACCCAAAAATGTTTGTATCAGTTATTGAAAATGAAAACTAGGTTTCTCTTTTTATTGGGGTTGGTTCTGTGGAGCTTGACATCGTTTGCTCAGATGGATCCATTCCTTCTTTTAGAGAAACCGGGCAACACGGACTCAAGGGTTCGATATTATCCCGGCAGCGAGATTACCTGGAAATTTAAAGAAGACAAAACGGTCTATAGTTCCGTTATTGCATCGATTAATGATTCAGCATTTGTGACAGAGAAAGCTCTGATAGTGCCTTATGATGAAATTGAAACGGTGCTATTTCCAGCCTCCGGATTTGTAAAGGGAATAGGATCGATGGCCTTTTATGCCATTCCTCCCATCATTGTTTTCGATGCTGCAAATAACATTTTTAATACGGGTAGGACTCCGGTTGTCAGTTCCGAAGCTTTATATATTTCAGGTATTTTTGGTGCTATTTCTGTTGTCAGCTGGATGTTGCCAAAGGATAAAAAGAGGAAACTCGATAACAAATGGCGTCTTATTCCGATAATTCACTAAATTTTCATTTGATTGTTTTTAACTTACTCATAGAATTCACCGAAGACACTTATGCTTAAGCAAAGCTTACAACAGAAACTTCTGCAAAAACTATCACCTCAGCAAATTCAGCTGATGAAGCTGCTACAGGTTCCTACAATTGAGCTGGAACAACGGATAAAGGAGGAGATGGAAACCAACCCTGCCCTTGAAGAAGGAGCTGACGAGGAGGAAGAGGATATCAAAGAGGAAACTGAATGGGAAGAGGAATCTAAGGAGGAAGCGGAAGAATTCGATTTCAGTGATTACATCCAAGATGACGATATGCCGGCCTACAAAACCAGCATCAGCAACAAGAGCGCAGATGACGATGAAAAATCAACACCGTATGCTGCGGGTAGCTCCTTTCGGGAAAATTTGGAAAGTCAGTTGTCACTCAGGGATATTACCGACGAAGAAGAATTACTGGCCCAAACGTTAATCGGAAATTTTGATGACGACGGTTACTTACGTAGGGATTTAGAAAATATCGTTGACGATTTGGCTTTTTCTCAAAACCTAATGACCTCGGTTGAGGAGCTTGAGAAAATGTTGTCAATGATTCAGAAACTCGATCCGGCCGGAGTGGGGGCCCGTTCGTTGCAAGAATGTCTGTTGATCCAATTAAAAAGACAGGACCAGACCTATCCTTCAGTTAGAATAGCCAAAGAGATCATAGAAAAGCACTTTGATGCATTTACCAAAAAGCACTACGATCGAATCTTAAAGAAACTGGAAATTTCCAACGAAGATTTGAAGATCGCCGTTTCGGAAATTATCAAACTCAACCCCAAACCCGGAAATAGCTCTCGGGACAGCGGAAAGTCCAATCAGCAAATTGTTCCTGATTTTGCGATAGTCGTGGAAGAAGACGAACTCAGACTTTCACTCAACGGTAGAAATGCTCCCGAACTCAAAGTGAGCAACTCCTATCGGGAAATGATGAAGGGATACGCTGAATCAAAGCAAAAAGACAAGAAGCAAAAGGAAGCAGTTCAATTCGTCAAGCAAAAGATTGATTCGGCCAAGTGGTTCATTGATGCCATTAAGCAAAGGCAGCAAACGCTCCTGCATACTATGGATGCCATCATGAATTACCAGAAAGAGTACTTTTTGAGCGGCGATGAGACCAAGCTCAAACCAATGATTTTAAAGGACATCGCCGAGATCGTCCATATGGACATTTCCACGATTTCGCGCGTGGCAAATAGCAAATATGTTCAAACTCCGTACGGGACATTTTTGCTGAAATCTTTTTTCAGTGAATCCCTTTCGACCGATAGCGGAGAAGAAGTCTCGACCCGAGAGGTTAAAAAAATCCTGCTCGACAGTATTGGTGCTGAGGATAAAAAGAAGCCCCTCACCGATGAAAAGCTTGCCAACTTTTTGAGAGACAAAGGGTACAACATTGCACGACGAACCGTGGCAAAGTACCGAGAGCAACTCAATATTCCGGTAGCTCGATTGAGAAAGCAGCTTTAGCATGCGAAGAATTGCGGTAATTACTACGGCCATCCTGCATCCGTTGATGATGCCACTGCTGGCTGTATTTATCGCTTTTAAGTTCGATTGGTATCTGTCCGGGAGACTGGATAGTGATCAGGAAAATATCATTTACCTGATCATCGCCATGAGCACCATTGCTTTTCCCGGAATTAATATTCTTTTGCTAAAATGGTACGGAGTAGTAAGTTCGCTCAGTATGCCCATTCGCAAAGAGCGATTGGCTCCTTTTGTTTCAACTTTATTCTTTTTTACCTTAGGTTATTATCTGCTTCGTAAGGGCAGTTTACCCACTCCGCTCTACTCTATTTACTTGGGATGCATCTTGGTTTTATTCCTGATTATCTGCATCAATTTGAAATGGAAAATCTCCATACATGCCGCCGGAATAACCGGAGTAGTCGGGTCTACGATTGGTTTATTTCAGATCCACGATTTCACGAATTTCTGGCTCATTGCAATTCTGATTGCCCTAGCGGGACTCACGCTAACGTCCCGACTCTTTCTTAGCGCGCATTCTCCTGCACAGGTATACGCCGGAGCGGCCGTAGGTTTTGCAACTACTTACCTTGCGGTAATTTCCGAATGGATTATCTAAAAGGTACAAATGCGATACCTACTGAAATTGGAATGACTTGGGTGCCTTTACCCTCTTCAATAAGGGGTGTAAGCGAGTAGAAACCCGTTAATGCAACTTTTCCCACTCCGATTCTGGCATTCACCCCATATCGGAAAGTCGTCACGTGTTCGAAGTCATATATTTTTCGCTTTCCGCGAGAATCGATGATTTTCTGTTTATCCGTTAGAAGATATCCCACTCGAAACCCGACCGCGAAACGAAATGCATTTCTGCCTTTTGCAATAAACCGCAGTTCAAGGGGAAGCTCTAAATAGGTAGTGGAATGCTTGTTCTTTTCGTAATCGTAATCATCGTCGAAAGGAGTGAGGATCTGATCTCCGGTCGTACCGTCCTCATTGCCTTCTTGCACCAAGGCAGCATTGCTGTGCACATTGTCCGCACTTATACCGATACCCCAGGCAAAACTGACATTCGACTGTCGTCCGAAAGTATAATCGGAATAAAAGTATCCTTTGAAACCAATGGAAATCGGTTGAAGTTCCACACCCTCGGGAAGGTCGAGCCACATATCATTCGTAAACTCAATGATGAGTTTATCGTCGTAGCGGTCTTTAACAGGCACTATCTTGGTGCTATCGCTTTGCCCCTTCGCCGAAAGGCAAAAAAGCACAATGACTATTGTTAGTACGCGCCTTATTTTTTTAAAGTCTTTTGCCAATTCCATGCGTGTATAAGTGCATCGGCTAGGGTGTATTCCGGTTGCCAATTGAGAACGGTACTGGCTTTATCGGTATTGGCAAAGATGGCCTCAACGTCACCTGCTCGTCTCGGCCCATACTTCACCTTGAAGTCAACTCCGTTTTCGTTCTTAAAGGTATCGATGATTTCTGAGACACTATTGCCCTTTCCCGTTCCGATATTAAACACGTCATGTTGAGGAGCGTTTTTTCGACTGATGTATTGCAAGGCTCGAACGTGCGCCTCTGCTAAATCGGAAACGTGAATGTAATCCCGAACGCAAGTGCCATCGATGGTTTTGTAGTCATTTCCAAAGATGGTCAACTCTTCTCTCAGCCCGGCCGCTGTTTGACAAATAAAGGGAATTAAGTTGTTGGGTTTTCCCAAAGGTAACTCTCCTATCTGCGAAGTAGGATGCGCGCCAATGGGGTTAAAATATCTCAGCGAAACAAACTTGGTTTTAATGCCTGTGTCAGACAAATCCTCAATCATTTTTTCACCTATTTGCTTGGTATAGCCATAAGTGCTGAAAGGCTTTCCCATCGGTGTTTTTTCGGTCACTTCAACCGAATCGGGAGAGCCGTATACCGTGCAAGATGAAGAAAAGACAAAGCTATGGATGTTCAATTTTTCAGCCACCTGCAGAATGGATGTCATGGCTCCCACATTATTATCGTAATACTTAAGAGGATTTGCTACCGATTCACCTACTGCCTTAAACGCGGCTAAATGGATGATTCCTGAGATGCCACCTTCGAGTTCTATCAAGCGAAGAATGGCATCGGAATCGCGGCAATCGATTTGGTGTATTTTTTCCTCGAATCCTGTAATGCGCGAAAGTCCTTCTTTTACGGTAATCTCAGAGTTGGATAAATTGTCCAAAATAATGGGGACATATCCGGCAGCTCGGAGTGACACAGCGATGTGTGACCCGATAAAACCAGCGCCTCCGGTGAGCAGAATTTTATTCATCGAGGGACGAAGATATGATTTCGAACGATGGTTAGGTGCTTCCATCAGCCAAGAAAGATTCGCTAACTTTGAGCAACAAGTATCAAAAATGAGCGAACAATTAGAGAAAAAAGATTTGGATTCTCTGCGAGAAAGAGGATTGACACAGGAAGATTTGGCGTCGTACCGCGATACGATTTTGAAGGGTTTTCCGTACATGAAACTTCATGGAAATGCAGAGCCCGGTAGCGGAATCAAATTGATCTCACCGGAAGAGAAGGAGAAGTTTCGGTCTGTTTACCAAAACAAAGAGGGGATTGAGGTGGTGAAGTTCGTCCCTGCAAGTGGCGCGGCAAGTCGCATGTTTAAAGAGCTCTATGCTTACATAGAAACGGGCAAAGTTTCGGACAATGTGGTAACATTTCTAGACGAGTTGAGCGATTACCCTTTCTATGATCAACTTTTGGCGGAAGCCAAAATGAGCGAGGAAGACCTCGCCACCGAAGAGGGAAAACGCAAAGCGGTGGAGTTTCTACTTTCAGAGAATGGGATGAACTACGGCAGCTATCCCAAAGGTATGATCAAGTTTCACCAATACGACGACGGTCACAAACGAACGGCATTTGAAGAGCATTTTCACGAGGGAGCCATGTATGCTCAAAAAGGCGGCAAGGTGCGAATTCACTTTACCATACCCGAAGAAACAGCCGAGGAGGT
>DATFKV010000479.1:0-2032 GCA_035268465.1 Cryomorphaceae bacterium
GGGTGGCGTGCATCTTTCACCCGAGAAGAAGTCAACGTTTTACCCAAGGTGCCCGCCATTAATAGTTCGAGGTTATAGACCGCATTGACCCGATTGGCGTATTTCTGCTCTATGGACTCGCCTTGTTCCGTCAGTCGAATGTCCCCCTTCAGCGTATTGGGCGGAAGCGCATTGATAAAATCCTTCGTGGGCCCTCCTCCGCGACTTATTGAACCGCCTTTACCGTGAAAAAATCGGATGGTCACTCCGTGTTTTTGGCCGATTTCCGCCAGTTCCTGCTGTCCGCGATGAAGTCCCCACTGACTGGCTACAATTCCACCATCTTTGTTGCTGTCGCTGTAGCCCACCATCACTTGTTGAACGGGATATTGGTCGTTGCGCAAGCGCTGCTGATAGGCGATTGTATTTCGGGTGATGGGGTGGGAGAGAAACGCGTCGAGAATTTCAGGCGCTGCTAATAAATCGTCTATAGTCTCAAAAAGCGGTACCACGGGTAATCGACAAACAATGCCCTCTGTCTCTCTTACGAGTAAACCGGATTCTCTGGCCAAAACGTAAACCGCCAGCAAATCGGAGACATGTCTGGTCATACTTACGATGAGGGACCCTAGTCCCCGGCTTCCATAATTTCGAATAAAGTTTTCTACTACGGCATAGACTTCAGTCACCGCACTTGCTTCTTCGTCGAGGTTTTGATTCAAAGCTGAAAGCGGACGCAAGGAACTCAATTCATCGGAAAGGAATTTCTCTCTTTGGGCGAAATCCGAGTTCAAAAAGTCTTTTCCAGAAAGGTCTGCCGCAGAGAGAAGCTGAGCGATGGCCTTTTCATGAAAGACGGAATTTTGACGTATGTCCACCTCTGCTAAATGAAAGCCAAAGGTTTCTAAGAGCCTGATCATGTCGTGAACCTCTTCGGTGGCAACTGATTTGGCGCCGTAGGCCAAGAGCGCTCTTTGCAAAATTTTAATATCATTTATAAGCTCTTCTCGCAATCGGTAATCTGTTTGAGAATCGCGCAAAGTGGTGGAATGCCCTCTTTCGGTATTCAGCGGAAGTTTTGCCAAAAGCAGGCCCAGATATTGCCGAAAGGCTTCGCCCTTATTTCTGTCCAGTGATTCAGTTCCTGCTTCGACCGTCAATTCCTCCACCCTCTTGCGGAGAAAATCAGGTGCATCTTCCATTTTAAGCTTGAAGCTAAGGCTTTTTATAAAATAGAGCATCTTTCGGCGTATGACTACAAAAGCATACAAGCGAAACAGCATTAAAGTCTCTTGTGTAATCTCGGCGGTGACGAAGGGATGACCATCTCTATCACCTCCTACCCAATCTCCGAATCGGTATCGGGGATAAGCTCCCTCCTTACCCAATTTTTCACCATCCAAACCATTGGCCTCGAATGCGTATTTCAACCGTCGATCCAACACGGGAACCACTTCGGGAAACACCTCGCTGAAGTAATGGAGCACGTTGCGCCTTTCGGAAGGCACATCGGGTTTTTCAATGAAAATCTCACCTGTATGCCAAAGTTTGTAGAGATCTCTTTTTAATTGTGCCTCCATACTCTTTCTTTCCGTTGTGGAAAGAGTTGGCTCGAGAAGAGTTTTGAAGTCCAAAAAAACCGCACGATGGTGATCCAACACGGTAGCGCGCTTAGCCTCGGTAGGATGAGCAGTCAACACAGGCTCGATGCGAAGCGTAGGCAATACTTTCCGAATCTCCTCTTCAGAAAACCCTGCGTCGAGAAGTGCCTTAATGTTTTGCGCAAAGAGACCGTCAACATTGCGCATATCCGGAGCTTCGTTGGCACGCCTTTCGTCCACCGCAGCCTTTACCTCTACCATATTGAGAAGATGAGCAACAATGCTAAACAGCTGAATATGTTTATTTTCAAAGGTTTCTCCTCGGTAGCTTTGGACTTCACCAACGAATGGTATTTGTATAGCGGTGTGGTGTTCTCCGTTTTCTTCTAGAGCCTTGCGGAAAGTTTGGAGCAGATCAATCAGTACTTCTTCGCGATTCATGTGTCTAATTT
>DATFKV010000480.1:0-12233 GCA_035268465.1 Cryomorphaceae bacterium
AAGGTCCCCCCTGTTTCCAATTGAGGCGGGAGAGATATCCCACATTTCGCCATCACTTGGATCGAGGTGCGATGACCATAATAAGGTTGTCATGAAGGTCCACTGATACAGCTCCGTTTCGCCGCCACCGCCAGGCTCCCACTGCGGGGGAGCACCGGGATCCAAAAACGTTTTGTATTCAAAGCCGTCTCTTTCATGAATGACCGCAAGATCATCATCCAGCCCAAAATTGTCGACCTGTCCCCATTCCGGAGAGAGAAAATCAAGAGCGGCACCCGGTATTTCATTTCCACTCTGGTCAATAAAGATTTCCAAAATGAGCGGTTGCCAGCGATTCATGTCCGCAATTAGCGGATTGCCCGGATCTTCCACGCTGAGGGGTGGATTTGCCGGCGTGTAATATTCGTTTGAGTATTGATCGATTTCGTTTGAATTGTCCTGCAATCCGTAAGCAATAATTTCTTGAGCGATGTAATTTCCCAAAGCGGCCGCTGATCCGCCGCTATAGTCGGTTGATGAAAATCCTATGTCATACCCCAATATGGACATGTGATTGTCATACCCTTGTTGAAGCAAGGAAGCATTTGGGGCATTCTGAAATCGGTGTGAAAGCAAGCGGTATGAGGCGTAACTAATGGCTTCGGCAACGGCTGCATCTGCATCGACGGGCAGATCGAAAGGAGTAAAAGATGAGACAAAGCCGTCTCGATCCTGGCCCAGTAGATAAGCACATCCTTCATGGTAGACAGACCATACATCCCACATCGCTATGGAGTGATGAAAAAGATTGCGCGCATGCATGGTGGGTCTGGCAAAATCCTTGCGAATGGAAGCCAGCAACATTTCATTCCATTGGCGCGCGATATCCAGATTGGTGTCCACCACGGGAAATTCCGTAGATGGCGCACAACCCGGATCAGGATTAGTGGGACATGGGTCGCAAGCATCGGGTAAGCCATCACCGTCAAAGTCTGCCGCATCCTGAACGAGGTCGCAGGAATTGTTCATCACTACCTCATAACCTTCACATTTTCCATTGATAAAATCAAAAAGCCCATCTCCGTTGAAATCGGCAATGGCGATATCGTAACTATTGGTAGCCCAAGCCTGAAACTCATTGTTAAACATTTGGGTGAAAGTCCCGCCATTGTTCTGAAGGATTTTTACTTCACGAGAGGAGTTACAAGGCGGAATATCGACGTCGACATCGCTGACAATTAAATCCATATCGCCATCCAAGTCCAGGTCAGCCTTTTCGACGTTTCCGCCAAAACCGCCTGAACCATCGACTACATTTATTCTATTGGTTGTGCAACTAACATCTTGTACCGCACCGGTCACTTGTATGACATAATCTTGCCCGTCGTCAACTACAAAAACGTCGTTGAAACCATTGCCATCAAAATCATCAATACTAATCATGTAAGGAGAAAATGGCGCGACGTTTTGCCAGTTGGAAAAATTTCCCGTGCCATCATTAAAGAGTACAAAAACGCCATTGGCATTAAAAGGCTCCACACCAAAAAGGGTGGATACTTTTACCACATCCAAATCTGAGTCACCATCCATGTCTTCCAGCTCGACTGCAGTTCCAAACGCCGAGTTTCGCAAATTCCCCAATCGTGCCTCACTTTCGTTGGTAAAGTTTCCATTACCATCATTGATTAGTAGAAAATCTTTGGCAGCTCCACCTCCCTGCTTGTAATTGACAAAGTAGAGATCATCATCGTTGTCTCCATCCAGATCTCCTGCTTGAACGGCACACATTAAAATAACATCTTCGGTCAACTCAGGAAAACGGGAAGCACTCTGATCTTCTAGCCCCAGCCAGTCGCCATTGATGTCTTCCCCTAGATTTGCGTAGTACATTGGTTGTTGGGAAAAAGTATTGGCAATAATGACATCAAGCCATCCATCGTCATCCATATCGTGAGCGATCACGTGTCGGCCAAAGGTTGGAGTACTGATAAATCCGGGAGCCAAAGCCGCCGTCTGATCTGTTAGTATTCCGTTTTGATTGACGAGCAAGAGCGCTGTCTTTGCCGGCTCAGTAGCATTGGAGAAAGGCTCTTTCCTGACACAAATCACATCGGAGAGTCCATCGTTATTCAAGTCCCCAACGGCAAAGTCTTTTTCCTCCGTATCAGTAGTGGCTACTGAGGAAAGTACCAAACGATTGTCTGTTTCCACATCGAATGTAAGCCATTCTTGTGCTGAGGCAGGTGAGAGGATAAAGCAGACGGCAAAGAAGAGCAAGCCTGCTGAAAGTGAGATAATGTATTTCATCCGAAAGGCAGTTGTGGCCCGAAGCTAGTCGGGCTAAGGTTAAAGTGATTGGTTTTAAATGTGATGGGAAGTTAGGTTTTTCTTCCGACAAGTGATAAGACGACTTTCGATTTAAAATAGAGGTAACCTTGTCAGCCATAATTGTACCTGAGGATTTTCCACTGTGAAAACAGTTCTACACTTCACCCATAGGCTTTCACCGATTCCCTACTGAAAATCAGCACCGACCGGAGCCGGCACGATTTTATCCTTTTTTTCCGAAAACCTACAAATGAAAATTTTCAAAAAAAGAGACTTCGAACGACTTTCCACCGTACATGACATGCATTGCGTGTCCATTTATTTACCTACAGAACAACATACTACGGGCGAGGATGGAACAAAAAAGAGCAAAATCCACCTGAAAAACCAACTGAAAGAGGCTTCCAATCAGCTTCAGTTTTTCGGCTTAAAGGAGAGCGAAATAGACAACTATCTTGAACCTTTTAAAAAGCTGGATAGCGACCCCGATTTTTGGACATCCCAGTCTGAAGGTTTAGCGCTGTTCTACCAAGGAGATGAGATCCTTTCCTATTCATTGCCCATGAAGGTAGAACCTTTTGCGTACGTCAACGACCATTTTTACCTAAAACCCTTAGCCAACTTGACTCACGGTGCTTGCCGCCATTTCATATTAAGTCTTAGCTTAAAAAATGCCAAGATCTATGATGCTACCTCCCATGGTATTTCTGAAATTTCCGTCGAAGAACTAATCCCGCAAGATATGCGCGACACCGTTGGTTATGAATTGGAAGAAGAACATATTCAACAACGCACGGGCCAAGGAGAGAGAGGTGAAGCCCAAGGAATGTTTCACGGCCACGGAGGCGGGAACGAAAACGAGAAAAAAGAAGAAGCCCTAAAGTATTTTCAGGATATCAATAAGGGCTTGAGCGAAATGCTGAGAGAAGAAAATGTTCCCTTGGTGATTGCTTGTGTGGACTACCTTTTTCCCATCTATAAAAAAGCCAACACCTACAAGAATTTGGTATCCACACCCGTAGAAGGCAATTACGATGATGCGAATAAATCGGTCTTGAAAGAGAAAGCTTGGGATTTGGTGAAGGATTATTTCGACGATGAGCGCACCGGTGCTGAAGCTCGTTTTAATGCGTTGGTTAATGAAGGAAAATCATCTTCTGATCCGGCCAGAGTTATCCCGGCTTCAATGACGGGGCGCACGGACGTTCTCTTTCTCAAAAAGGGTGAACAGCTTTGGGGTCGATACAACGAGAAAGACCACCAGATAGAAACTCACCAAGTGAGGAGAATGGGCGACTCTGATTTGTTCAATTTGGCGGCCAGCCACACCATAAATCAAGGTGGAAAGGTATACCTGGTAGATGCAGAATCCATGCCTCTGGAAAACAGCGAGGTTAATGGAATCTTCCGGTATGATTATTCATCGTAGTAAGCCAGTGCCCCTATGAGACTATCAGTTATCTGCTGCCGTAGTTTCTGTGGTTCCAAAACTTCTACATCGTGACCATAACTTAAGATTTGCATGATTAACTCACGGGTGATGCAAAGAAATAGCTCCACTTCGGTGGAGTTTTTTGTTTGGGATAAGATGGTTTGCGACTCATGCCACGGTTGGCTTTCCACATATTTTCCCGAAAGGGGAGAAAATCGCAACAGAATCTTTTCCGGGGCTTCGTTCAAAGCGGTAATTCCCAAACTGTGCTTGAAATAGCGATCGGCATCAAAGTTTTCACTTCGCTTGAAACTTTCGTCGGTAAGCTCCAATTCATTCACCACTCGATCCAATCCAAAGACTACCGTTGCCTCTTTCTCCGGATTGAAACCGATGACGTACCATCTATTGCGGTACTCTTTGAGCAAATACGGGTGGATCATGTAGCGGCGAGAGGCTTCTCCTGAAAACTTTTGGTATTCGAATTTTACCGCTTTTCTCTCGCGAATAGCCTCTAGAAATTTTTTCAAATGCAACGATCCTTTGTATTCGGGTGCGGTTTCAAACTGAACGAATTGCTCGATATTTTGGCCTTCTTTCGGTCTCAAGCTCAGTCGACCCAAAATTTTATCAATGGCATCTCCCGACGATTCAAAGAGTTGGATTCCTCGAAATTGTGCCAGGGTATTTGCCGCAAACTCTATGGCCTCAATATCCTCCTGATTAAGAGGCATCTCGTCTATGCTGTAATCGGGGTCTTCGTAGTAGTAACCTTTCTCCGTTTTGCTGTATGCTATGGGAGCATAATACCCCAGATTGGCCTCATTTCGCATGGCATAGAGATCCTTGTCAATTGTACTTGCCGAAATCCTGTCGCCATCAGAGCCATAAAGTTCTTCCTCGCATGCCTCACGCAAGTCTTCCTTATTGGGAAAGGGGTTGAATTTATTGCTGATGCATCGGTCTATAATGCGGTAGCGCAAGAGGGCATATTTATTCGCAGGCATAGTCTCTGGCTTTTCGCCAAAAATACCAACTTAATCCTGCATCTATGCTACTTTTGCCAAGATGCAGTTTTTGGGGTATGCCGTAGCTTATGTATTTCTGTGGACCATTACTTGGCTGCCTCTGGGGGTGCTGTTTTTATTCGGTGATTTGTTCTATTTTCTGGCGTATCGTGTGATCGGCTATCGAAAAGATATTGTCAGATCAAACCTGAAAAACTCTTTTCCAAGTAAGTCAGAAAAAGAGATTGTCGAGATCGAAAAAAAATTTTACCGCCATTTGGGAGATAGCTTCATCGAATGGTTCTATCCCATGCATCGATCGGCCCGGCAGCTTAAACCTCGATACGTCTTTAAAAATCCCGAACTGCTGAATGATCATTACGAAAGGGGAATAAGCGTAGCCGGGGTATTGGGCCACTACGGCAATTGGGAATGGCTGTCACTGCTTCCCACGGAAGTGAAGCACAAAGTTTGGGCTATTCACAAACCGCTGAAAAACCCCTACTTCAACCAACTCATCAACGGACTTCGCTCCAAATATGGAGTGCTGATGGTATCATCCAAGGACAGCTACCGAAAGCTAAAAATGGAGAAGGAGAAGGGCGAGGTAACCATGACTTACTTTTTGGCCGACCAGAGCCCCCAAGAGTCCAAAATTAAGTATTGGACTTCCTTTCTTAAACAAGAAACTCCCGTCTTTTTAGGGACTGAGCAGATTGCCAAAAAACTGGACATGGCAGTCGTTTTCTTTGACATCAGGAAGGTAAGACGTGGCCATTACGAAATTGAGTTTAAACTGCTGTCTGAATCTCCAAAAACCGAAGAAAGCCATTCCATCACTGAAAAACATGTTAAGGCTTTGGAAGAGCGAATCATGGCGGAACCCGAATGGTGGCTGTGGAGTCATCGTCGTTGGAAGCACAGACGAAAAAGGTAATTTGGTTATCCGATTCAAAAAAGTGAACTTGTAAGCCGATCAATCCTCTTAAACCATGAATAAACTTACGTTCCTTATTGTCTTTCTGTTTACCGGCTTCACCGCCTTTAGTCAATTATCCGAATTCTCCTACATTCATGACGGGCAGGAAAGAAGCTACTTCCTCTACCTCCCCGACGACATCGCCCCTGGAGCTCCTTTGGTTTTTTTACTACACGGTTACACATCTACCGCAGCAAGCATCATAGGCGATTACGGAATGAATGCCGTAGCTGATGCCAACGGATTCGCCGTTTGCTACCCACAGGGTACACAAGATCTGTCAGGGACAAATTTTTGGAATATCGAGTTCCCTTTAGAGTCTGCGGATGATGTGGGATTTTTAACCGCCTTGGCAGGAGATCTTCAAGCCATTTATGATCTTGACGCGAATTGCACTTACGTCTGCGGAATGTCGAATGGCGGAATGATGAGTTATTATTTGGGGTGCGAACGACCGGACATTTTCAAGTCTTTTGCTTCCGTTACGGGAACTATTACCAGCAATTTCATTTCAAATTGTGAAGGGAATATACCGGTTCCTTTTCTGCAAATTCATGGAACTGCAGATCTTGTGGTACCTTATGAGGGCGGCGATATTGCAGCCGCTACTTTTGGGAATTTCTTTCCCGTAGAACAGATTTTCAGAACTTGGAACAACATTAACGACTGCCAATCGGTCTCCACTTTCAGCATTCCAAATGCTCCCGTTATTGATTTTTCGTCGGTGCAAGGTGCGCAAGTCTCTGACTGCAACGGTGGGCTCAAAGCCAGATTTTACCGCATACAAGGAGGAGGACACACGTGGCCGGGAGCTCCCCCCGCTCCTTTCTTGAATTTTTTGCAACCCACGAATCAAGACATCAGCGCCAGCGCCGAAATATGGAATTTCTTTAGTTCCATTTGCTCTCCCTCAGGATTTATGGTGCAAGAAGAACAGGGACAAGATGAGGAATCGTCTTTGTTTCCAAATCCCAGTTTCGGGGATTTAAACATTGACTTCACGGGAGCTCCCCGCGCCGAGATCACCATTATTTCGGTAGAAGGCCGTGTGGTATATCAAGGTCAGATAACGGAAGGAAGGAATCATTTATCTCTTCACCATTTGGACAAAGGGTTTTATTTGGCTCGAATTCACGGTGAGCAGGATCACGTGATCAAGTTTATACTCGAATAAGACCTTGGAGGCTCGGATCTTATTTCTCGATCTTTTCTCGACCAAAATTTTTGTCGAAGAAGGCTTGAAGCTTTTCCCTGAAGACAGGGTATCCGTTTAAGTCGCCATGATGTCCTCCGGGTATGGTTACCATCTCGGCTTTGGATTTTGCCGTTTTAAAAAGAGAAAATCCACAGCGGTAAGGAACGATAATATCCTTGGTGCCATGTGCTATGAGAATGGGTGACTTGCTGTAGCGGAGATGCAGATGATTGCGGAAGCCATATTTCAATAAAAATCCTACGGGGATGATCTTGGTGTGGTGGGCTGCTACGTCGCGCAAATTATTAAATGGCGTTTCCAGCACCACCCCGCCTGCGTTTGTTCGGCCTGCCAACCAAGAAGCCATAGCGCTACCCAACGATCTTCCGTAGAGACAAATCTTTTTTTCAGGATAACTTTTGTTCACGTAGTCGAAACAAAGCAATGCATCCGCGTAAAGGGTTTCTTGTGACCTTTTACCACGGCTCTTTCCGTAGCCCCTGTAATCGGGAACAAAAACATCAAAACCGAACGAGGTCAATTCTTCTGCGATAGGTCCCCAACGCGTAATATGGCCCGTATTTCCATGAAAATAAAGTATGCAACCCTTTGGATCGGGAACCTTAATATGCAAGGCATGAATTCGTCCCCCTTCTACCCCATCCAGAAAAACTTCGGTAAAATCAGTTCCAAGTTCTATGAGATCATTTTCGCTCAAAGTACCCAATGGCACAAAGATGAAGCGCTCTTGAAAAAAGTAGTAAAAGACACAGACCGCCAAATAGATGGCAATCAATAAAAGTGGAATTGTATATAACCAGTGGCTTACTATCAAAACAAAGATGTACTGTGGTCGTTTAGCATACAAATGTACTTTCGAATCATGGACAATTCATTGATATCATACCCTGAAAACGCATTGACCTATCAGGACTATGTACGACAGGTGAGTGAAATGGTTAATCACAAGTCAACCTCAGGGCCGAATCAGGCGGAAAGCTTGGTTAATTATACCCATTTAAATTTTCGGCGCATGACCAGGTTGAATAAAACCATCGTCATGGATGAGAAATTGGTGAGGCTGGTAGAAGCTCATCCAAACAAGATGGTTTGGGTGATTATTACCGAAGCTTGGTGTGGAGATGCAGCTCAAAACATTCCTTTCCTGGCGAAGTTGGCAGAGAAAGCATCAAATGTTGAATTGCGCTTGGTTTATAGAGATGAGAACTTAGATTTTATGGATGTGTATCTCACAAATGGCTCTAGAAGCATCCCGAAGCTCATTGCCTTTGACCAAGCGACCGGTAACCAGCTTTTTTCATGGGGCCCAAGGCCTGCGCCCGTTCAAAAAATGGTGATCGAATACAAAGAGCTTTTGGATCATGAAAAACTGCCCTTTGATAAGTTTGCCGAATTGATGCATAGCTGGTATGCCAAGGATAAAAACGAAACATTAAAGAACGAACTTTTGCATATCTTTCGCACACCGGATTAATCAAATCTACACATATGAAAAGAGTCGCTGCCGTCCTCGTACTTAGTCTCATCGCTTTGGTTACAAACGCTCAAGAGAGTGAAAAACAGGACAAATCGGTTATCAAATCGGAGATAAAAGATTTGGAGAAAACCATAAAAAGTCAGACCAAAGAGATCGAGAAAATTGAAAAAACCTTGGCGGATGTTCGCCCCGATTTGGAACAGGCAAAAAGAGATGTAAGCATTCTCGAAAGCAGAAGAGACAGCATCAAAGCCGTGGCAGAAGCTTTTGACTATCCAAGCAAAAAATCTCAATACAAGAGCTTGAAAAAGCAATTCAAGAAGGCAGAAAAGAGCAGAACGAAGGCAGAAAAAACGATCGTTAAATCGGAAGAAAAAATCGGAGCTTCCACTTCAGATGCCGCTATAGCCCGCAAGTCAAAATCGGCTGTAGAGAGCAACCTGAACCGACATCTGGCGGTTAATCGTGATACACTTGCTCTAGAGGCTCAAAAGGCACACGCCTCCACGGAGAAGGAATTTAGGAAAAATGCAAACTCACATGGAAAATCCGTTGAGAAGCACGAAGGTGCTATTGCAAAATACACTACCCTCAAAACTGAAGCTACGACTGAACTGAACGAATACACCACCAAAGCAGAAGGTTTAGAAGCTGAAATGAGCAGCCTGCAGCGAGAAATGGAAATGAACGACCCGAAGGTGGTGGAAAAGGAACTGAAGGGGTATGAGAAACGAATTTCGGAGCGGAGATCAGAACTTGATGAACTTCAGTTGGAATTCGACCAAAAAACGTCCAATATTGCTGAAAAGCATGACCTTATCGAAGAGAAGAAAAAACAAAGAGAAAAAAAAGAGAGTGATTTGAGAAGAAATTGATCAGGCTGATTAGAAATTTTCAGTCAAGGCAATTTAGTCCGTTATCGACGTCAGGTAGCCTTCGACCAATTCTCGAATACATCCTTCCCCACCTCCCCGTTGCAAAACGATGTCGGCTGCCTGCCTTGCTTGAAGTACGGCATCTCTGGGGGCTGCTGACAAGCCCACCTTCTCGAGAATGGGCACGTCGTTGATATCGTCGCCGATATAAGCCACATTTTCAAATCCGATCCCTTTTTGGTATAGCCATGACTCCAACACCTCCAGCTTGGGCGTGTTGCCCACGTAGACATTTTTTATCCCAAGAATTTCGGCGCGAATTTTCACTACCTCAGACTTTGAGGAGGCGCTGATAATTCCAAAGTCCAATCCGCGATCAGCTGCTCTTTTGATGGCCATGCCATCTTTCACATTAAATTTCTTGGCGTCTTCCCCATCAGATGAGTAGTACAAGCCCCCGTCGGTAAATACACCATCCACATCAAGGACAACCAACTGAATTGATTTTGTTTTAGCGAGTTCATGGCTGCGCGACAAATCAATTTGGTTCAGCGTCTCAAAAGGATATCCTAGTTGAGAAACCAAATCCCAGAGTTCATCGGGATTCAAGGCTAAAAATTCTTCTCCCGAAAGAGCGGGCGCCCCTCTTTCGCGGAGAAGAAAGTTGATGTTATCGAAGAGCATTATTTCCCTACGATCTCGATCAATTCAATTTTGAAAGTAAGCGGTTCGTTCGGTCCGATTTTAGGGGGCGATCCACGCTCACCATAAGCCAGGTCAGAAGGAATAACCACTTTCCACGTGCTACCTACAGGCATCATTTTGAGGGTTTCTGTCCAACCCTTAATGACACGATTTAAAGGAAACTCTGCGGGAGTGCCTCTTTCGTAACTGCTGTCAAAGACTTCTCCTTTGGTGTTCGTTCCTTCATAGTTCACCTTCACCACATCCGTTGCTTCGGGCTTTGGGCCATCTCCTTCTTCCAAAACTTTGTAAAGGATACCATTGTCCATCTTTTGGTACTCTCCGGTAGCTTCTTGCTCGCTCATAAATGCCTGAGCTTTAGCAACGGCTTCTTCAGCCGCTCTTGCTTGTACCCCTTGCATGTATGCCATGATGTACTCGTTTCCGGTAGTCATGTCAATCAAAAGAGCAGAGTCTCCCTCCATTCCATCTCTAACACCCATCATCAAGCGGTCGAGGTCAACACCCTCTATATTTGCCTGATTAATATTTGTGGCAAGACTGGCTCCCATAATGTAAGATATGGAGTCCATCTCATTGTCAAGTGAAACGGTGGCTCCGGCACTGCCACTATTTTTTTGAGAGCAAGCTCCCGATCCTAAAAGGATCAGTACGCCGGCAAAAAAGCCGATTCTTTTCATTGTATTCGTCATTTCTAATTTTGGTTTGATTCGTATTTGCGGGTAAAAACCCATTTGTTTTGAGATAAATCCGATAGTGATTCGTTAAAATGATAGCCTTCGTAGTCGAAGCCTTTTAGTTCTTCAGGGCGTTCAATTCGATTCTCAATGGCATACTTGGCCATCAAGCCCCGTGCTTTTTTGGCAAAAAAGGAAATCATTTGAAACTTGTCGCCTCGCTCTTCTTTGAAGTCAGGAGAGACGACGGGCAGATCGATATTTTTAAAATCCAATGCCTTAGCATATTCTTGAGAGGCCAAATTGAGAATGAACTCAGCATTGACTGCTTCGATATCTTCTTTTAATCTCTCTGTAACTGCCGGCTTCCAGTATTTATAGAGGCTGTTTTTTTTCGGTGTGATGGCCCATGAAGTGCCCATTTCCAATCTATAGGGCTGAATACTGTCCAACGGGCGAAGCATTCCGTAAAGTCCCGACAAAATTCTCAAATGATCTTGGGCAAAGTCCATTTCTTGTTGTGCCAACTTTTCTGCTTCCAAACCTTGGTAAACGTCACCATTAAAAGAATAAACCGCCTGCTTACTGTTCTTCTGATCAAATGGCAGAGACCACTGTGCAAATCTCTCAGCATTCAGTTGAGCAAGATCATCACTGATGCTCATCATCGATTTCAGTTTTTTAGCTGAAAACTTCTTGAGTTTATTTGCCAAATATTCCGCTTCTTTGGCGAAAATCAAATCTGACCTCCGCTCATAAGGTGAGACCGACTCAAAATCGAGACTTTTTGCGGGTGAAAGTATTGCTATCATTTATTAGAATGGTATATTCTCTGCAGGGCGCAAAGTTAACAAGAGACTGAGAAACGCCTAATTATTATAACTTGGTAATTTAAAAATTTAAGATTGGCAACATTTAAAGAATTAGGATTAGGAGAAGAACTTCTACAAGGGCTTGACGCCATGGGTTTTGAAAAGGCTACACCGATTCAAGAAGAGGCCATCCCGAAAGTTCTGAACAATAAGGACTTGATAGCCTGTGCTCAAACGGGAACGGGAAAAACCGCAGCGTTTGTTTTGCCGGTATTGCAAAAGTTGATGGCAAACAGAAGAGATGATAACTCGATCAGAGCCTTGGTAATAGTTCCAACAAGAGAACTCGCCCTCCAAATTGATCAATCTGTGATGGGACTCTCCTATTTTGCTGACGTAAGTTCTATCGCACTTTACGGAGGCGGCGACGGTGCCGATTTTGATCAACAAAAGAAGGCTCTCGCCTCAGGAACTGATTTGGTAATTGCCACCCCCGGCAAGCTCATATCCCATTTGAACATGGGGTACATGAACATGAAAAATCTGGAGTTTTTGATTTTGGATGAGGCAGACCGCATGCTCGACATGGGGTTTGTTGAAGACCTGAATCGCATTGTTTCTTTCCTTCCGGAAAAAAGGCAAAACCTCATGTTCTCGGCTACGATGCCCCCAAACATAAGGGATCTGGCGAAGAATATTTTGGACAATCCGGACGAAATCACACTGGCATTATCAAAACCCGCCGA
>DATFKV010000481.1:0-3492 GCA_035268465.1 Cryomorphaceae bacterium
ATCGACGGGGGTGGTCAAACTGACAATCAAAGATCAACGTCTCCGCGAAATCAAAATTTGTCGTTGAATCGCTTCTCTGACCTGATTGATTGAGTTGAGCACCTCTTCGTCCGTAAACCTTATTACCGTGTATCCCAATCTCTCTAGATGATCTTGTCGAATTCGATCTTTTGCCTCATTTTCTGAAAGTTGGTGGGAGTAGCCATCTACCTCGATTATTAGTTTCAATTCTAGACAAACGAAATCAACGATATACTTGTCTATTGGTCTTTGCCTTCTGAATCCTGAGCCAAGCATTTGCCTTTTAGATAGGGCATATTTCCAAAGACATGCCTCCGCCTTTGTCATTGCGAAGCGGTTAGCATGAGCATATTTCCTCAGGTGTTTGTTGTAATGGTTTAGGTCAGCCATAGAACAAGATAATAATTGCGGCTGAAATGTGGTTATTCCAGACCACCCCCGAGTTTTCTATTCATTTGGTCAATAATAGATTAAAACACCACAATTCATCCGGCTGAATCCGTTTTCTCAACTCGGAAAAACCCACCCCCGCCTGCGGGGAAGAATGAATTGTCAATTCTTTTTAGTTGAAAGAAAACGGTCTTTACTATAAATTAAATTTCCAAAGCATTACGGCTTTTGTCCCCCGTTCGGCGGGGGTGTCGATCCGACCCCAGTCGGTATCGACGGGGGGGGTAGCAAGCAAACACACCTTCTCTACCCCAACTCAATCAACGTTATCTCCGGCGGCATGCCGACCCTCCCTGGAAAACCGATGTAGCCAAAGCCGCGGTTCACGTAAAGATGCTGCTTACCCTCGGTGTAGAGTCCGCCCCAGCGCGGGTAGCGGTACTTTACGGGGCTCCACTTGATCCATCCGGGTATTTCCACACCGAATTGCATTCCGTGGGTATGTCCCGCCAATGTCAGATCTATCTTGGTCTTGTTCGTTACCTCGGCATCCCAGTGCGACGGGTCATGTGACATCAAGATTTGAAACCGCTCTGAATTCGTTCCTTTCATCGCTTTCGAGAGGTCGCCGTATTTGCTAAAACCACCCTGGCCCCAGTTTTCGATACCAATGATTTCAATGGATTCTCCCTCGGGAGACTTAAACTCGGCCCATTCGTTGGTCATTAGTTTGAAGCCCATTTTCTCGTGGTACTCCGCCAGCTTGTCCAAGTTGGCTTTCTTCGCGGCCTCGCTTTCCCACTGCACGTAGTCACCGTAGTCGTGGTTTCCAAAAATGCTGTACTTCCCGTATTTGGCTTTGAGTCCGCCCAACGTTTCCTCCCAGCCCTTTACTTCATCGGCGTAATTGTTCACCATATCACCGGTAAATAGAATGAGGTCGGGCTCCAAAGCATTGACCATGTCCACGCCGCGCTTAACTGTTCCGTAATTGTTAAAGAAGCTGCCAATGTGAATATCTGAAATGTGGACAATTTTGAAACCCCTGAACGATTCGGGAAGGTGGTCGAAGGAGAGTTTTACTTTCTCCGTCCGGAAAAGATAACGTCCGCGGCCTATGCCGTATAGAATACTGAAGAAGGGGATTGCCGCTGCCACCCAGCCAATGCGAGAGATGAATTGCCAGCGACTGATGCCCGAGGTCGATGACATCGCAGTTTCATTGGGCTCAAAAGTTCTGACGAAATAAGCGGTGATGCGGCGAAAAAGGTGAATGATATCGTCTGTCAGGTGGAAGATGGCCGCAACCATTTTTGGGATGAAAATCAACATCAATATCCCGAAACCCATGAAGAACAGGTAGTAATCCATTTTGGCTTGCGCCTCTCTATACGTCATTATCGCGTAGATCAGCATGACGTAAGCCGAGACAGACGTGATCCAATATGCGATCTGGGTGCCGTTTCTCCAAAGTGGTTTAGACCAGTCCGAAGAGACCAATCTCAGTGATTTAAAAGCATAAAGATCAATCACCAATAGTATGGCAATGAAGATGATGAGTGGGAGGAAATTTTTCATGAAAGTTCGATGAGCTAATAACTCACAAATGTGGGGAATGTTTTAAGATCTCAGTAAGCGACGTAGGCTTTGGGAAATGGTCCACCAATTTGACTCAGTGACACGCCGCCATTTTGCGGAAGGTCCGCACTCATTGCGCGTTTTGAGGTCATGGAAGATTCGCTCATTGAAAGTGTATTGGCAGCCCTTTTTTTATCCATCCCCATGTGTTGATCCACTGCCGGAGCCTCCGATGAGGCATTATTTTCTTCCTGAAACTCTGATTGGTCAGAAGATTTAGCTTCCGCAAAATCACTTTGTATGATGGGATCATCCATTGCCTCTGTTTCGTCCGAGAAAGCTTCTCGTTCTTCACTTACATTGTCGTCCACGAGCTTTTCTTCCTCAATCGCTTTTGTTTCTTGAGCACTATTCTGCGATTCTTCCACCTCAAGCTTCTCATCATTCTTTTCGATGGATCCTTCTTGATCAGAGTCTTTTGTACCCGAACCACTTTCGACTTCAGCTTCCGCACTCGGTTTCTCGCGCTCTACATTCTCGGCTATTTGCACCTTTTCAGGATTGCCGGCAGGCCAAAAAACGAATGCTCCCACGGCTAGAATAGCCACCGCGGCAACGTATTTCCACCAAACGATTCCACTTTTTATCTGTGACCTTTGGTCGAAAGCCTCCATTACCGACGACTTCAAATCGGCAGGAACCTCTTGGTCATCAGTCATTGCCTCCATTGCGGCCAGGTTGGCTTCCCGCATTTTGGCGTAAGCCTCCTCAGAGCCTAAATTGTCTAGAACAAAGGCTTGTTCACCCTTCGACAATTCATCGAAAGACTTAGAAGTGATCAGATCGTATATTTTCTCTTCGTTATCGTTCATGACTTCGGATTAAATGCCACCAGTTGATTCGATAGCTTTTTCAAGGTGTAAAACAGTTTCGACTTTACCGTGCCTTCTGCTACCCCTGTACTCTCGGCAATCTCTTTTATGCTGAGTTGGTGCTTAAACCGTAGGATAAAAATGCTCCGTCGCTCGGCATCAAATTTCTCCAACTCCTCGTTTAGCGCCGTTTTAAAAGCTTTTCGATCCATGGATTCCGTTTTTTGGTGTGCGTGATTTTCAACTGTTTTCAATTCTTCATTCGCTCGTTTTTTAACCTCCTCGCTGCGGTATATGTTCTTACACATATTGTTGGCGATGCTGAAGAGCCAGGTTTTGAAGGCGCGCTTCCCGTCGTATTGATTGCCTTTTTCCACGAGCTTCATAAAGAGCTCCTGCGTTTGATCTTTGGCCCTTTCCGAATCTTGATAGAGCATCTTGAAAAAGTAATTGTACACCCGGCCCGCGTAGCGATCGTAAATCCCTTCGAAAGCCACGCGGTCGCCGTTAGCCGCGCGCACCATCAATGCCTCATCCGTCAGATCAGTTTTGCTCATTTACCTCAAGCCTTCTTCGTCGATGTACTTTCTCAAGTCTTTTGGCTTCTCACCTTTTTCTTCCAGCGCTTTTT
>DATFKV010000482.1:0-5920 GCA_035268465.1 Cryomorphaceae bacterium
GGAGTTTTCACATTCAAGTGTCTGAATGCAAAAGGAATCTTTGGCTGAAACTGAATTTATTTCAATTCCTTTTTTTGCGATGAAATGCTGATGATCACCGTCGCAAATGGTAATGATCGCCATTGGCGTATCACATATGGCAGCAGCGATTTCTACGAGTTCGTTTAGCTCTTGATCTTCCGGTTTATCGATCAAGTCGTACTTCATTATTTCACTCAGTACTTCTTCTTGCGGTATTCTCGTTTTGGAGTGTATTTTCATAATCAGCGGTACCTGCCTACGCCGTCTGTTTACTGGCAGTGAATAGGCCAAAAGGCCAAAGTTTAGTTTACTTGCGGGAGAACAATAAAATTTGAAGGAAGTTTACAATAAACTCGAGCTTTTCTCTGAGAGTGAAAAAATCAGTGTGATGAATCGGCGTCTGTGGATTGTCTTTAAAGGTTTGCAAATTTGAGTAAAAACTGTGTATTCTGTCATATAGACTTGTTAAAATTCATCAATCATTTAGGGCATGTGATTTTAAATTTCCGAACTGATCCTTTCTCTGGAAAAATGGCGCCTATATTTGACAATTTAGATATAGTAAACAACTAAGAATAAGACCTGATGGAAAACAGTTTGGCCAAACAACTAACGATCATCTTCTCTATTCTGTCATTTCACTTGTGTGCCTGCCAAAAAGGAGGCGGGATTTCTGAGCTTTTTTTCTCACAGGACTATCAACTCGACAAAATGGTTCAAGATCAATTTGACAGTATGGATGAGAAAAGCCGTGTGGCACAAATGATAATTACATCAGCGGGCGACTTGGGGAAATCTGACAAAACGGTTTACCAATTGGCTCTGGATAATCGGATAGGAGGTGTGGTATTTCTCAAAGGAACGAAGGATCACCATTTCGTTATGATTGACAGCTTAAATGACATCTCCAATTTAAAAGGTCAGCCCCGTCTTATCTTTTCCATCGATGCAGAGCCCAGTCTCTTTAACAGTCGTTTGTCGGGTTTTGACCCGGTAATGAATACCATTGATATAAAATCCGAAGAAGCCTCTGACTCCATCGCTGCTTTGATCAGTAACCATTTGCTCGAAGTGGGTTTTCATCACAATTTTGCTCCTGTTTGCGATTTGAGTCCGCAGAATGAAGCCATCAAAAACCGCAGTTTCGGAAATGACCGAGATCAAGTGGCAGCCCTATGCAAAGCTTTTATCGAATCCACTCAAAGGAAAGGGGTAGTGGCTACTGCCAAACACTTCCCGGGACACGGGCTGGTAAAAGGCGACACACATAAAAAATCGGTTTACATCGACGGGGAGTTAAAAGAATTGGACGTTTATCCGCCGCTGATTGATGCGGGAGTTCTCTCGATCATGGTGGCGCATATCACGGTATTGGACAATGAAAAATACGGTACCGACGGTCTGCCTGCCAGCTGTTCTCGGGTTATCGTTCATGATCTCCTGAAGGAAGAGTTGGGTTACGAGGGAATTATTGTGACCGATGCCCTCAATATCATGAAAGCCGTAACCATCATTGACAATGCGCCTTTGCTGGCGTCCAAGGCAGGTTGCGATATGCTCTTGATGCCCCTTGACGAGAAAGCAACCATTGAGTCCATATTGCGAGAGATGACCCTGGATTCCGATTATCAAAAGCAAGTCTACGATTCGGTCAAGAAGATTCTTCGGTTGAAGATTGTATTGGGATTGATAGGATAAACCCGTTCGGACAGTTTATCACACTTTCCCCGGGTTAAAACTTTCTTCGAAATTCCTGATCAACTAATAACATCTCTAACTTTGACCACTTTAGAGGAAATTTATGGAAATGAACATCAATATTGCCCGAAAGGACCGGCACTTGCACTTTGAAGCTGAAAACGACAGAGGAAATCGAGTATCCATAGATGGAGGTGATGAGTCGAAAGGAATGCGGCCTATGGAGCTTTTGCTCACTGCCATGGGCTCCTGCAGCGCTTTTGATGCGGTATTGATTCTGGAAAAGCAGCGGCAGACGGTTCGGGATTTTTGGGTAAAAGTAAGCGGAACCCGAGCAGCGGTGGGAGAACCAAAACCCTTTGAGTCGATTCACTTGATATTCACATTGGAAGGAGAAATCGATAAAGCCAAAGCCGAGCGCGCCGTAAAACTTTCGGTGGAGAAATACTGTTCTGTGAGTGCTACCTTCAGGCCTGAAACCAAGATCACTTACGAATTGAAATTGAAAGCATGAGCGGTATTTGCAAATTAGAAATCTAATCATGATGGAACAGTCCTTTCTGAAAATGCTATTCGAAAAGAATGCGAAATGTGCCGACTGCCCTTCGCCTGCAGAGATCATCTCATTTACCGACGGGATTATCTCATTGCTCTTTCCCGCCTTTGATAAAAAGGACTACGAAACTTTCGCGGAATTTGAATCACACGTGGAGCAGCTAAAAGCCGAGCTCAAGGTACTTCTGGCGCGTAACCCCGATCGATCGGGCAAATCGGGTGAGGCGACCGATCGTTTTTTTGAGGCTTTACCCCAAATCCACGAATTGCTTCAGGAGGATGTGCAGGCCATGTTTGAAGGTGATCCCGCGGCCAAATCGACTACTGAGATCATTCGATCCTACCCGGGTTTTTATGCCGTGGCAGCTTACCGCATTGCCCATTGCCTTTCTGATTTGAAAGTGGAATTGATTCCCCGAATCATTTCTGAACTAGCCCACGGTAAGACCGGTATTGACATCCATCCGAAAGCTGAGATTGGCAGGCATTTTTGTATTGACCATGGAACGGGAATCGTAATCGGCGAGACTTCTCACATCGGTGATTGCGTTAAGATTTATCAAGGAGTCACCCTCGGAGGACTCAGTGTAGCCAAGAGCGATGCTGAACAGAAAAGGCACCCTACCATAGAAGACCACGTGGTGCTATATGCAGGCGCTACCATTTTGGGCGGCCACACCGTAATCGGCCACCACAGCATCATAGGCGGTAATGTATGGTTAACCCGCAGCGTTCCGCCAAATACTAAGGTTTATTATAAAGCTGCATTGACCAATAACGACGGCCAAACAGATATCATAGAATTCAAATCATGACACTTGAACGACTCATCGGAAATACCCCGCTGGTAGAAATCAGAAACATCAGCCGGAAGAAGGGAGTGCGCCTTTTCGGCAAACTGGAAGGGCATAATCCGGGAGGGAGTGTAAAAGACCGCGCTGCTTATGGGATGCTCAAAGGAGCTCTGGATCGTGGCGACATTAAGAAAGGTGACAAACTCGTAGAAGCCACCAGCGGAAATACGGGAATTGCATTGGCAATGATCGCGAGCATCCTGGAGGTAAAGATGACCCTCATTATGCCCGAAAGTGCCACTATAGAGCGCCGCAAGACCATGAAGGCCTTCGGTGCCGACCTTATCTTAACACCTGCTGAAAAGACCATCGAATACTCCAGAACCTTGGCCGAGGAGATGGCGGCAAAAGAAGGGTACTACATGCTCAACCAATTCGGCAATCCGGACAATTGGAAGATGCATTACAACACTACGGGACCCGAAATCTGGAACGATACCGATGGCAAGGTGACACATTTTGTATCGGCGATGGGTACAACCGGTACCATTATGGGTGTGTCTCGGTATTTGAAAGAACAGAACCCCGAAATCCGGATTGTAGGTACCCAGCCTACCGAGGGCTCAAAGATTCCCGGCATTCGTCGCTGGAGTCCCGAGTTTCTGCCAAAGATTTTTGAAGCCTCACGCGTAGACCGCACCATTGACGTAAGTGAAAGCCAAGCCGCCGATATGGCAAGGCGACTGGCCAAAGAAGAAGCCATCTTTTCGGGGATGAGCAGCGGCGGAGCGCTGACAGCTGCTTTGAAAATTGCTGAAGAAATCGATGAGGGCGTGATCGTCTTTATCGTCTGCGATCGGGGAGACCGGTATTTGAGTTCGCCGCTGTTTGATGAGTAGTCTCAGTGTTTGTTCTTCCCACTGAAAATCCACTCTGACTTATGAATTCACAGATCAAAAAGCACCTCTACTTTTTCGATTACCACCAAACCGAAAGGGGCTTGTGCAAACTCGAATCGAAGTACGTTTTTGGTGAGGAAGTCGGAGAGAAGCTACTAATGTCGGACCTTGCCTTTGACCCATCGAGTAGTGCTTTCGTCAAAAAGCGCCTCGATATTATCGCCACTTCTACTGATTATAAGCCGTTGCTTGCATTGATCGAGGAGGCGAGCATTGCTGCCGAAGGTTTCAAAGTGGAATACTTGGTTTTGAATGGAGATGAGACCGGCTACCCCGAAAGACTGAACAAACTACGAGACATCGGTTTTCGCATTGAAGGCATTCCCGATTACCACAACCCTCAAACTAGTTACGCCCTTTGTCTATACGAGGGCGATTGGGTTTTTGGAAAATTGATCAAAGACAGTTTTGATTGGCATAAGCACAAGCAGAAACCGTGCTCCTACAGCAACTCCATCAGCAGTAGCATAGCCAAGGCCTTGGTCAACATTGCCTCAAAGGCAAATATGGACAGGAGGCTACTCGATGCTTGTTGCGGTGTGGGCACCATTATGCTGGAGGCTTGTTTCGCCGGGTACCGCATCGAGGGCTGCGAAATCAATTGTAAGATATACCAAGACGCAAGAGAAAATTTGGCCCATTTCAAATATAGCGCCATCGTACACCGCTCCGATATTAAAGACATGGATGGTCGTTACGATGCCGCCATTATAGATTTGCCCTACAATTTGTTGAGCGATGCGACCGATGCTGACGTCATGCACATCATTGCCTCGGCGACTCAGCTTACCGATCGAATGGTCATCGTCTCCACGGCCGATATTGCTGATGTGATCAGCCACGTAGGATTTGATACCGTAGATCACTGCAGCGTGAGGAAAAAAGGGAAGAGGACCTTTGCCAGACGGATATATGTGTGTGAAAGGAAGATTTAATGGCTTAAAGCAGGTCTTGTCACCTACCGGCCCTGGATTTATAAATCATGACTATTGTTCACTTATTGACAAGGTTCATGTTCATTGAAGACTGAAATAATTTGCGGAAATTAGCCGTAAAATTTGAAATGGCCTCAGGTCTTTTGCACTTCTTGACGATATCGATATGCTTACGGACGAGCTAGCGGTTAAGACTAAAATTGCTAACGGCCTTGCGCTGATAGCCCGACGTGACCATGAGCCCGGTATGGGCCGGAGCGTGGGCAAAGCTTTGAGCAAAACCCTGCCCGTCTTGATCAGAACTTTGGCCGTAGTCAGCACTTTGGCTATGATTTTGGTACCAAGAGGTATCTTCGATCACAACGTGCATCTTATTCCTGATTTGGTCGACGTTATACCCGCCGTTTTCGGAGTATTTCTGTTTGGTCTTTCTGTAAGAGTGGTGGCCTTGATTCATTTCAGTCTTTCGATGAAAATCATCGCAGGGAAAACTGGTATGCAGATGAGCACGTACCATGGCAATCACTCATCAATAGAATTCAGAATGGTTGATTGTTGATTGGTTGAAAATGAGGGCAAAATCAAGAATAGCGTCCATTTTGGAGACTCCAAGTTTGAACGTTTCCTCCGCCGGTATTTTTACTTTTGATCTGTCAGCCTTAAACTTAGCAAGGGTTCCCGAGTTTCCCCTACCTTCCAATGTCAGGTTGGGCCACTTGGCCGAAAAGGTGGTTTCGGAACTGATTCAATTTTCTACGAATTACCGATTGATCGATGAGAATATTCAGGTCATAGTAGATGGAAAAACCATCGGTGAGATGGACTTTATCATAGAAGAAGTTGCCACAAAGGGCCTCATCCATATGGAGCTTGCCTACAAGTTTTACCTGTTTGATCCCGCGCTTTCTTCCAAACTTGAAAACTGTTGGATTGGACCGAATAGAAAGGATTCTCTACA
>DATFKV010000483.1:0-15771 GCA_035268465.1 Cryomorphaceae bacterium
TTTTGATCAAGTCTGCGCCGATGTGTTCGCTCAGCAAAACAATCGCTCGGGGATCTATATCCAATTTTAGCAACTTGCAATGATCGTTGAGCCAAGAGGAAACTTGGTCGTCGCGAATCTTAGAGCTATTGAAATAGGTGCCTTTGCTCTTGATGAGTTTGGTAATATTGTTGCGACCGTCCAGCTTTTTTCCTTTATAAGTAATGGCCAGAATAGTGGTAGGGACAGGGTTTTCCAAAAGTGTTACGAGCGCTGACAGGTCTTTCCAGTTTTGAGCTTCCTTCACAATGACCACTTGGTATTCTGCCATCATGGGAAACCTCTTGACCACTGAAATCAAATCTTCAGGAGAAATATCTCTCCCGTAAAAAATCGATTGGTTGAATTCCTTTTCGCCTTCATTCAAGACATTGTTTTGAAGGTAATCCACCAACTTATCGATGTAGAATGACTCATCACCATCGAAAAAATAAAAAGGAGAATACTCCTTTTTACGCAGTGAAGTCATTATTTGGTTGAAGCTCATTTAAAATTTCAAGTGTTTTACGGCACGCCCTTCAGATGCAATTTCTTTCATGGCACCAATACCGAGTTTTACGTGAGTGTCTACAAATGATTTGCTCACGCTGAGGTCACTGGCTATGGTCTTGACCCCTTCGGGAACCATTGGCTGATCCGTTACCAAAAGGAATGCGCCCGTAGGAATCTTATTGGCAAATCCGGCTACAAAAATAGTCGCTGTTTCCATGTCAATGGCCATCGATCTAGTTTTTCTCAAATACTTTTTGAACTTATCGTCGTGTTCCCAAACGCGACGGTTTGTGGTATAAACAGTACCCGTCCAGTAGTCGTGCCCCATGTCTCTGATGGTCGATGAAATGGCCCGCTGAAGCATAAACGACGGCAGTGCAGGAACTTCTTTGGGAAGGTAATCATGGCTGGTTCCCTCGCCGCGTATGGCCGCAATGGGTAGAATGAAATCACCCACGGCATTCTTTTTCTTTAGTCCGCCGCATTTTCCCAGAAATAAGACCGCCTTGGGCTTGATAGCGCTCAGCAGATCCATGATGGTGGCGGCATTGGCACTACCCATCCCGAAGTTGATGATGCTCAGGTTTGTGCTGTGGGCGCTGGGCATGGCTTTGTCAGTGCCTTGCACTTTCACACCTTGAATTTGAGCAAATCGATCGACGTAGTCGTCAAAATTTGTGAGTAAAATGTATTCGCGAAAATCTTCGAGGGCAACTCCCGTATATCTGGGAAGCCAATTATCTACTATTTCCTTTTTAGTTTTCATGTTATGTTTGTTTGATGCAACCGCTCAATCTGCCGCCGTATCCTTTTCAAATCTTTAAAGAAGGCGAAAAGTATAAAATCCTAGACCCGATACGAAAGAAACGGCTCGTATTAACTCCTGAAGAATGGGTAAGGCAACACATGGTTATGTACTTGATTAAAGAAAAAAGCTTCCCGGCAGGCTTGCTAAAAATGGAAACGGGCGTAAAGCACAGCCAAAGATTCGGAAGAACCGATGCTCTTTTTCTGGATCGCAATGGAAAACCCCTTGTACTCATCGAATGCAAAGCCCCCGGCATAAAGATCGATCGAGAAACCTTCTACCAAGTGGCGCGTTACAATAGTGCAATAGAGTCTCCTTATGTGATCATGACCAATGGGTTGGAGCACATGGTCATTCACTTAGCGATCCAAGAAAGAAAGATCTTGTCATTGACGGATTTGCCTGACTATAAATACCTTTAAACAAATTTGTAATATCCCATGAAATACCTCGTATTCCCTTTTCTGTTTTTTGCCTTTTTGCTTCAAGCTCAAAATCGCGAAAACTTCAATATTGAGCTCAGGTCTGTGCTAAAGACGACCGATCCTACCGAAGAACTTCACCTCTATATTCGAGGAGACTTAAGCGAAATTGCGGCTTACGTTCGGGAAAACGAAGGAGTGGTAAAAGGCGTAGTCGGAAATATTGCTTCGGTGAGAATTCCTGCGGGTAAAATGGAAGCCCTGAGAACTGCTGAATTCATTGATTTCATCGAGTTTTCTCTCTCCAAACCGCAAATGCTGGCAGACGTCATGATTACCAATAACAATATCCACCCCATTCACGCAGGTGCCGAACCTCTTCCTCAGGCCTATTTGGGCGAAGACGTGGTTATTGGAATTATTGATTCGGGGCTGGAGCTGGATCATCCCGATTTTCAAAATGAAGACGGCTCCACCAGGGTAATTGCCTTGTGGGATCATACCCAAGACGAGAACGACCCCTTTCGGGTTCCCGAACCTTACGGCTACGGTCAAGAGTGGAACGCAGAAGACATCAATCAGGATATCGACGGTCACGACGATCAGGCGCAGTGGTTCGGCCACGGCTCTACCGTGGGGGGAGTAGCTTTTGGTAATGCCAATGCCACCGGTGAGTTTATCGGAGTGGCGCCTTTGGCAGATATCATCGTTGTTTCGTCAGACTTTTCGCTTCCCAACTGGAAAACGACCATCGCCGATGCAGTAGATTATATTTTTTCAAAGGCTGACGAATTGGGTAAGCCGGCCGTTGTCAATGCCAGTTTGGGGGATTATTATGGCTCTCACGACGGCTTGGATGGTGCAGCCTTATTTATCGACGAATTGCTTGAAGAGCAGTCGGGAAGAGTGATGGTTTCAGCCGCCGGAAACAGCAACAACTTGGTGCCTTATCATTTGGCTTACGACATCCCTGAGGTTGACACGGCATTTACTTGGTTTTCTTACAATCCTGCTTCAGTGCTTGGAGAGCCTTCGGTTTTCTTTGAGCTTTGGGCAGATTCTGCTGACTTCTACGAGACCTCCTATACCATAGGGGTCGATTTGGCCGAACCATCGTATTCTTTTCAAGGGTATGCCCAATGGAGAACTGTTGAAACCAATCTGGGAGGGTCGATCATTGACACAATTTTCCAAAACGGAAATATTCTCGGGATTGTTGAGACCTTTTGCGGTCAGCGTGGCGATCAATACCAAATTCAAGTCTCTGTAAAAGAGGCTTTCAGTGACCAATATAAATTTCGCTTCTCCACTACCGGAGGAGGGACCTTCGATGTATGGAGCTACGGTCCTTTCGGTACTTCTATAATAGAAAGCCAGAGTTTGCCGGGCATTGGAGAATTTCCCGACATGATTCATTATCAATTGCCTGATAAATTTAAAACCATCGTTGACTCTTGGACATGTTCTGACAAGGTCATTACAGTGGCCAACTATGTCAATCGAGACCAATATGTGAATTACTTGGGGGAGATCACAACCATTCCGGGAACGACGCCATTGGATATTTCCATTAATTCCAGCCAAGGACCTACCAGAGATGATCGACTAAAGCCCGATATTACTGCCACCGGAGATTTAATCTTGAGTGCGGGGAGACTGGCTACATTGGCATCGTTGATAGCCGGAAATCCTGACCGAGTAGCAGAAGGCGGTTGGCATTACCGAAATGGCGGTACATCCATGGCTTCGCCTGTCGTGGCAGGTGTGGCAGCGCTTTTTCTCGAGAGAGACCCTGAAGCAAATTATGCAGACATTAAGTCAGCGATTTTAGAAAATGCATTGGCCGACGAATTCACCGGGGAACTGCCAAATTTGCGCTGGGGCTATGGGAAGCTAAATGGCTTTGCAACCCTCACGGAACCTTTCGGCGTGACTTCTTCCGAGTTGATGGCTTCAAAGGGGGGCATCAAAATTTATCCAAATCCGACTCGAGGTGAACTAAACATTTTAAATCAAGAGGGTGACCTTAGAACATTGGATCTTTACGATCTTTCAGGACGACTGATCAAGTCGATTAATCTAGGGGGGAATAGCGGGGAAACCATTAGCTTATCTTTGGGAGACATCGCCGATGGCGTTTACATCCTGCAAGCTTTCCAAGAGAATGGTCAATTGCTTCAGTCGAAATTGATGATTGAAAAGTAATTCTTTAGATTTGCGCCCTCCCAAAAAAGAAGGAATGGATTTATCACAAATATTGTCGATCACGGGTAAGCCCGGTCTTTACAAAATCTTGAATCAATCACGCGGTGGTGTAGTGGTCATTTCACTAAACGACGGCAAAAAGATGGTGGTAGGTCAAACGCAACGCGTTAGCACCCTTAGCGATATTTCCATTTACACCCTCGAAGGTGATGAACCGTTGGCCAAAATTTTCGAAAAGATGAAGGAACAGTCCGGCGGTAAAGAGGTGGAGGTTGACTCTAAAGATCCCGATGCTTTGCGCGAATACTTCTTTAGAATCTTTCCCGAACACGACGAAGACCGCGTTTATCCGTCCGATATCAAGAAAATGATCAAGTGGTTTAATCTACTTTTGGAGAAGGGGCTTCTTGAATCTACAGAAGAGGAAAAAGAGGAAGAGGCAAAAGCAGAAAAAAAGGTTGAAGTTCAGGAAGAAGCTCCAAAAGCTGAGGAAACTGAAGAAGCCGCTGAAGCTAAAGCTGAAAAGAAACAGCCTAAAGCTAAGTCATCCAAAAAGGCGAAAGAGGAATAGATCGTATCAAACGATATTCACTTCCCTTTCCAGTTCCACCCCAAATTTCTTTTTTACATCTTCCAAAATCTCTGTGGATAGATCGTAAATCTGCTTCCCGGTAGCACCGCCGTGATTCACCAAAACCAATGCTTGCTTGGCGTGAACCCCGTGGCTTTCTCTCAGAAATCCTTTCCATCCCGATTTTTCGATCAACCAGCCCGCCGCCAATTTATACTGACCTTCAGGAGCAGGGTAGAAAGGCATTGACGGATTTTCTTCTACCAGCTTTCTGTACAGTTCCTCAGAAACGATTGGGTTTTTGAAAAAGCTGCCCGCATTTCCGATCACTTTCGGGTCGGGTAGCTTAGAGCTGCGAATGTTGATCACCGCACGACTCACATCGGCCATGGTAGGTTCATGAATACCCAAAGAGTTTAATTCACCCTGAATGGCTCCGTAACTCGTGTTGAGTTGAGGCTTTTTAAACAATCGAAAGGTCACCGATAGAATGATGTACTTGTTTTTCAATTGTCGCTTGAAAACGCTTTCACGGTACCCGAATTGGCAGGCTTCGGCATCAAATATTTCCGTTTCGAGTGTTTTTAAATTGAAAGCCTCCAATTCTTGGAAGCGATCTTTGACCTCGACCCCGTAAGCACCGATGTTTTGCATGGGGCTGGCGCCAACGTTGCCCGGAATCAGCGAAAGGTTTTCCAACCCCGCCCAGCCTTGCTTGATGCAATACACCACGAATTCATGCCAGTTTTCACCTGCACCCGATTTTACGTAAAAGTATTGATCGTCCTCGTTGACCAACTCAATACCGGGGACTTCGTTTTTCAAGACCAAACCTTCAAAATCAGAAGTGAGAAGAAGATTGCTCCCACCACCTAAAATCAGGCGAGGCAAAGCATTCAGCTCCTTGTTTTGGAAAATTTCTTTCAAATCGGACGCAGAGGAAAAGCGAACCAGCTTGGCCGCTTTCGCATCAATTCCAAAAGTGTTGAACGCTTTCAGGGAAGCATTTTCCAAAATCTCCATCGGTACAAGTTTGGCACAAAACTAAACTGAAATCCGGTTCGGACGACTTCACTACTTTTGGCAATTGTGAAAAAGCGAATAATCGTCTCCGTAAGCAACGACTTAGCTACCGATCAGCGCGTGCGCAAGCAATGTGAAGAGTTGTCGGCAGCGGGGTATGATATTTTGCTCTTGGGCAGGCTATTGCCAAACAGTGTGGACTTTAACCGGAACTATAGGGTGCACCGAGCCAAGCTTCTTTTCAATAAAGGAGCCCTCTTCTACGCATCGCTCAATATTTTTCTCTTTTTCAAGATTCTCTTTTCTCGAGTCGATATCTTGTGGACCAATGATTTGGATACGCTCCCGGCCAATTGGTTCGTGTCATTAATCAGGCGAAAACCTCTGATCTATGATTCACACGAGTATTTCACGGAAGTTCCCGAGATTCAGCACAAACCCCGCGTGAAAAGAATTTGGCAGTTTTTTGAAAAAAGCTGTATCCACCGAGCTGAGCTCGTGATTACCGTAAGTCCCTCAATTGCCGATCTTCTAAAAAAGACCTACGACCTGGATGAGGTCCACACCGTCAGAAATGTGCCTATGGGTACGTCGCCATTGCCAAAAGCAACAAAGACTGAATTGGGTTTCAACGAAACTCGATTTCTTCTTTTGCTTCAGGGTGGAGGTATCAACATGAATAGAGGAGGGGAGGAGTTGGTAGAGGCCATGAGGTACATCGAAGATGCCGACTTAGTGATTATTGGCGGCGGGGATGCATTGCCCGATCTTCAGAGAATTTCCGAAAAATTTGATTTACACCACAAGGTCCGTTTCCTGTCAAAAATGCCTTACGAAGACATGATGCGCTATACTTCGGTGGCTGATCTGGGGTTTTCTCTGGATAAAAGCGGAAACTTAAATTATCTCTTCAGTTTGCCCAACAAGATCTTTGATTATGCTGTGGCCGGTTTGCCCATGGTGACCTCAAACCTTCCGGAAGTCGCTGCCTTCGTAAGAGAAAATGATATTGGAATTGTGTTGGCAGAAGTGTCACCGGAGGAGATTTCTAGAAAGGTCAATGAACTTCTTAAAAATCCTGATCGGTTAAAGAAGCTTCAATCCAACCTTTCGCAAATGTCGACTCAACTATCGTGGGAGAAAGAATTTTCCCCCGTGCTCACTCGGCTGAATGCTCTTTTCGGCTGAGCTCTTCCAGCTTGCATATTTTGAGAAAATCAAGCGCAAACAATCGGGGTTCTTTTGCTAAAGAGTAATTCAACCAAAGTTTGCGGTTATTCCTGATGAAAGTCAGAAACACCCGACCGAGAAAGGAATTGGTCCACTTACGGTATATTTTTAGCAATCGAATATCCTGCGCTTTGATTTTTCCTTCTCGGTATAATTTCCAAGCATTTTCCACGGCCAAGAGTGATTTTTTGACAAACACCTCATTGTCTTCGAGTCCGCAATGGTAAACGGGATTGTCAATGCGAATGATTTCGACGCCATTCTTTTTCAAATGGATTCCCAAGAGGGTGTCTTCATGGCCATACTGCACCAAGGATTCATCAAAGCGAATCTTTGAAAAGTCTTCTTTTGAAATCAGAAAGTTATTCGACTTGAACCCCGATTGATCGATGGACTCCCTTTTTTTTCCATACAGCCAATGCAGACGTTTCGCCACGGCGTGGTCATCTTTGTATCTGGTGCCGCCTATCAGTACTTTATTCGCGCCCGCATGGTTGAGGTAGGTTTTGATAAAGCTGTCTTTAACGAGCAAACTGTCACAATCCAAAAAGAGAAGAAATTCGAATCGAGCTTTCTTTGCCAACAGGTTTCGAGCTTTTGAACGGCCTAGATTTTCTTCGGACTTCAGAACAGTGACGGTTTCCAGCTGGTCGAACTGTTGGTATTGATCAGAAAACTTACTGCTGTGGTCATCGAGCACGAGAATCTCAAACTGAACCTTTGCCTGATTCAATTGACGAATCAGCTGCAGAATCAAATCTTCTACGGCAAAATTGTAAACGGGAATGAGAACTGAGATCATCCGATCAGTGATCTATCACGGTATTTCCTTCGCAGCGAATCACTCTTGACGAGAATTTTTTCATGTGAACGTAGTCGTGAGTGGCCATGAGTACAGCGCGCCCAGATTTAGAGATGGTGTTGAGCAAATTCAAAATCTCCTCGGTGGTGTTGGGATCGAGATTTCCAGTGGGCTCATCGGCAAGTATGAGGTCAGGATCATTGAGCAAAGCTCTGGCAATAGCCACTCGCTGCTGCTCTCCACCCGAAAGCTCATGCGGCATTTTGTAGCCTTTGGTTCCCAAACCAACTTTCTCTAATACTTCCTGCATGCGCTCTTTCATCTCTGTTTTGTTCTTCCAGCCGGTAGCCTTTAAGACGAAAAGCAGGTTGTCATTCACCGATCGATCTGTTAAAAGTTCAAAATCTTGAAAGACAATTCCCAACTTGCGGCGGAGATAAGGCACCTGACTGCGCTTCAGTTTTTTTAAATCAAATTCGCCCACAAATCCCTCTCCTTCTTTCAAAGGTAAAGCTCCGTAAAGAGTCTTCAGGAGACTGCTTTTGCCCGTTCCGGTTTTTCCGATGAGGTAAACGAAATCGCCCTTGTCCAGTTGGATGTTGACTTCTGAGAGAACGAGATGGTCGCCCTGATAGATTTTGGCATCCTTTATTTCGACGATGGTATCTAAGGCCATGCAAGTGAATTTTTGGTAAAGCTAAAATAATTTGGCGTGTCCTTTGGCGTTAGAGGGGCTGTTCATTGTGAGATTTCCCATGCTATTCTTCACATTTTCGAGTTCAAAACTTTAGACCGAAAACCCTCATAAACCCTGCTATACGACCTTACCTTTACTTGTTATAAACTGACTATTCCATTATGCCAAAGGTATCGCCGGCAAAAAGTCTGCTATTCGTTTTTATGAGCCTCTTTTTGGGCTCGTCATTCGCACAACAAACCGAGAAATACCGTTCAGATTTGCTGCCTTACTACGAGGCACTGGCACTGATGGAGCGGAGCCATTACGAGCCCGCTCGCAAAGGGTTCGAGGAGTTTCTCGCTTCTGATGTTGTCGTTCACGGCGAGTTCAAAGTGAATGCCTTCTACTACCGTGCAAAATCGGCTATGGAGCTCTTTCACAAGGATGCCGAATTCTTTATGGAAGAATTTGTGCTCGATCACCCCGAAAGCATTTGGTACCAAACGGCCGTCCTTGATTTAGGTCGTTACAATTTCAATCGCCGTGATTACGACGATGCGCTCCGCTGGCTAAAAGAATTGAACCCGAGGGATTTGGATGCGGATACAGCCGAGGAAGTCGAATTTAAAATCGGATTTTCGGCTTTTGAAGAGGAAGACTTTGAGCAAGCCAAAAAGTCATTCTACAAGCTGAAAGACAGTGAAAGTGCCTACGCCGGTCCCACCAACTACTATTACGGCCACATTGCGTACACCGAAGGAAACTACCAAACGGCTCTCGAATCATTCAGGAAAGCCGAGTCGGATGAAAACTTCGCCAAGGTAGTGCCTTACTACGTTGCCCAGATATACCACTTCCAAGAAAAGTACGACGAGTTGATCGAATATGCCACACCGCTTCTGGCTAAGGATGATGTGCAGCGGGGTGAGGAAATGGCGCTGCTGGTAGGAAACGCTCATTACTCGAAAGAGCAATATGCCGAGGCTGTTCCATTTTTGGAAAAGTACATGGCTTCCACTTACAATCCCACTCCCGAAGCTTCTTATCGAATGGGGTATTCCTACTACCGAACGGGAGATTTTGAAAAGGCCATCGATTACTTTGCCAAAGCGTCAAAAGAAGACAACACGCTGGGGCAAATCGCCACCTACCAATTGGCAGATTCTTACCTCCAACTCGGGCAAAAGAAGTACGCGCAGAATGCATTCAAATTGGCTTCCAAGCAATTTTACGATCCCGAGGTTACGGAAGATGCACTCTTCAATTATGCTAAGTTGGCTTATGAATTGAGCTACGATCCCTTTCATGAAGCGATCATCGCATTCGAAGATTATTTAGAGACTTATCCCAACTCTGATCGAAAAGACGAGGCGTTTGAGTTTTTACTCAAAGTACATTTGGCCACAAAGAACTATTCAGCTGCACTTGAAGCATTGGATAAAATTAAGACGCTCGACCCCATTCAAAAGGAACATTACCAGCTTGCCGCATACAACCTTGGGGTAGAGAACATGAACAAGAAAGACCATGAGGAAGCGCTGAAGTACTTTGCCATGGCAAAGAAGTACAATGTGAATCCGCAGGTAAGTTCACTGGCCGATTATTGGAAAGGTGACATCGCTTACCGCGAATCGGAATACGGCGATGCCATAGCTGCTTACCGCAAATTTTTGGCAAATCCATCAGCTTACGGGACGGACTATTACAACTTGGCCAACTACAATATTGGCTACAGCGCATTCAAAAATGGCGATTACGATGAATCGCTCGTCGCATTTCGAAAGTATGTTTCAGCCTCGGGAATAGACGACAAGCGAAAGAACGATGCCTACCTCCGAATTGGTGACCTTCACTTGGTCAACAAAAATTACAAGGAGGCCGTTGAGAGCTATCAGACGGCTGTTGCCGCTAAAGAGATCAACGTTGATTACGCCCTTTTTCAGCAGGCAATGGCCGAAGGATACGCTGACAATTTTGACGGAAAGACCGCTAAGCTGAATGAGTTGCTGGAATCTTTTCCGCAGACGAGTCTCGCTCCCGTGGCGAATTTTGAGTTGGGTACAGCTTACTTTATGCAGAACAAGCTAAATCCCGCCTTGGGTGCGTTTAATACGGTAGTTGAGGATTATGCACAATCGCCTTACCGCAAGCGCGCCCTTCTGCAAAGAGGGTTGGTGCAGTACCGTTTGGGCAAATACGACGATGCCATCGCCACTTACGAGCAGGTGGTGGAAGATTACGGAGTGGATTCCGAATCGCAAGAGGCCATCGCTACTTTGAAAAACATCTACCTGGACCTGGGCCGTATTGAGGACTTTACCGCCTGGCTGGACGGGGTGCCTGACTATGAAGTTTCGCCAATGGAAATTGACAGCTTGACTTATCAGGCTGCCGAAAACCTCGTAGCGGACGGAGATTGCGACAAAGCAATCACTGCTTTTGAAAAGTACCTCGATAAATTTCCGAAAGGATTATTTGCCACCAATTCAAATTACTACTTGGCCGATTGTGCTTACCGCAAAAACGATTATTCCAAAGCACTTGATGGGTTTGAGTACGTGGTGGAGCAGCCTACCGGGCAGTTCACCGAGCCGTCTCTTTTGGGCGCTGCGACCATTCGCATGAAGCAAAACGATTACGAAGAGGCATTGGAACATTTCAGAGCTTTGGAAGGAGTAGCGGAGTTTTCGGTAAACGTAATGAGAGCTCAAAAGGGGCAAATGCGAACGAACTACCAATTGGGTAACTACAGCGACGCCTTGGTAGCAATCGAAAAAATACTAGGAAGTGACAACCTCACCGATGAATTGGAAGTAGAGGCACGATTGAACAGAGCGAGAATCCACTTTACCGAAAGGGAATACGAAAAGGCTGAGCCCGACTACCAGTGGCTGGCCGGTAAGAAAGCGACCGAAGAAGGCGCTGAAGCCAAATTTCGCTTAGCGCAAATAGCATACAGCCGCGAAAATCTGGACAAGGCTGAAGCCACGGTCTTTGAATTGATCAAGGAATTCCCCGCCTCAGATTACTGGAAAGTGAAATCATTTATTCTCTTGGCAGATGTGTATGCCGCTCGCGGTGATTTCTTCCAGGCAAAAGCCACTTTGCAGAGTGTGATTGACAATGTGGAGACACCGGCCTTGGTGAAGGAGGCCGAGACCAAATTGGACTTGATTCTCCAAAGGGAAAATGAATTTATCTCAGCTGGCGATACCATCGCTGCTCCTGACACCTTGGATTACGAAGATGAATACCGCGAACTAATCGAAGAAGATTGATGAAAGCCATGAAAAAACCTATCCTAACTTTCTTTTTCGCTGTTGGTGTAGCCATTGCTTCACTCGGTCAAGAAGGCGGAGAATTCGATCAAACCCAAGTCATTACGGGAGATCGAACACTGACCGTTCAGAAAGCATTCAAAATCTCAGAAGCGGCTACCCCAAAAGATATTGAAGTGACACCGGGTGACTTGTCTTATCAGATGATACCGAAACGTCCTGCCCTATCGGTGGAAGTAGACACCATTGAGCCTGCAAAAGTGAAAGTGCGCGAACCTTTGGAGAAACTCTATCAAGGATACGTGAAAGCGGGGGTTGGAACTTTTGCCACTCCCTATTTGGAAGCTTACTACGCCTCCGATCGCGATCGCGATTTGTCATACGGCGCTCATCTCAAGCACCTTTCGCACAATGACGGCGTGAACCGTCCGGTCGGGTTTAGCGGAATGAGTCAAAATGCCGTTGATGTTTGGGGAAAGAAGATTTTCAAAGAGCACAGCTTTCAAGCAGACCTTGGATACCAACTCAATACCTGGCATTATTACGGTTTTGATCCTCAGGATGCGGACATCGATAGAGATGATTATCGGCAGCGATTCAACGTCTTTGACTTGAATACGGGCTGGAGAAGTTACTACCGCGATTCTTCCAGGGTGAATCATGATATCGGTTTGGACTTCTACTACCTCGACGATAGCTATGAGTCCAATGAATTTGGTGTAAATGCCACCGCCGATCTACACAGTTACCGCGGAAATCAATTTTACAATCTCGACTTGGGATTTGACTTGATTAGCTACCAAGGCGGAGGTTTGAGGCCTTTTTCATTTATGGATGATAGTCTTGCTTTGCGTGTTGCCGATGATCAAACCAATGCCATTCTACACGCCACACCTAAGTTGATCTTGAGGAAGGATGGGCTACGAGCTGAAGTGGGTCTGGGACTCTACGGTAGGTTTAGGAATCAGGCGCGCTTTCATGCCTTCCCTGATTTGGAATTCAGTTATGCCCTGTTCAATAACATTTTTGTGCCGTATGCGGGACTTACCGGGAACGTTGAACGAGTGAGCTACCGCACATTAACAGAAGAGAACCCATTTGTTCTTTCACAAATTCCTTTAGAGAATACAATCAATCGATATCGCGTATTCGGTGGGTTTCGCGGAAGCGTGAGCAGTCGGCTAAGTTTCAATTTGGCGGCTTCTTATCAAAAAGCGGATAACACGCCTCTTTTTGTGAACGATACGTTAGTGAGTCGCGAGAATCGCTTTTCAGTGATCTACGATCAGGTGAAGACCCTCACCTTCATGGGTGAAATCACTTACCTCAATGAGGGGCAGTGGGGTGCTACTTTCCGTGGACAAATCTTCAGCTATGACACCGAAAATGAAGATGAGGCTTGGCATTTGCCGAACTTTGAATTTAATTTGGAGGGGCACTACAATCTTTACGACAAGTTCATCATAGCGGCCAACGTCAACTTTATCGGAAGCCGTCAGGTGAAATCTCTTTTTCCGATTCCGGACCAAGTTGCAGAAGGTGGCGGATACTGGAAAGTAGAGTTGGATCCTTATCTCGACTTGGGTCTTTCCGTTGAGTATCGCTACACCACACGTTTATCGGCATTTATCGAGGCCAATAACCTCACTGCGACCAAGTATGATATTTATTACCGTTTCCCTGCTCAAAGAGCTGTTGTGATGGGGGGTGTTAAGTATTCATTCTAAGCCAAATCGCGACCGCGATTCTCGGCGGCCTCAACATTTTGAGCTTTACACTTTAAAATATCTCAGCGAGTTCAGCCCTCATTTCATTAATCAGGTGCACATATTACCCCTTGATTTTTAGCTTTTACCGGTAGGTCAAAACACGGATCCCTTTTGAGTTTATGAGCACCTTGTTGAAAACGCATATTATTTGTTAATAAACATCAGTATTTACGCGCCTTTCAGCGTGTTTTAACGGGCGGGAATGCGTATCTTTGTGTGTAACATTAATATCTACTAATCAGACATTTATGACTGAAGATCAGAAAAAGCAACCTTCCGCATACGGAGCAGGAAATATCCAAGTGCTGGAAGGACTGGAAGCGGTTAGGAAAAGACCCGCCATGTACATCGGAGATGTGGGAACGAAAGGTCTCCACCACATGGTTTATGAGGTAGTCGATAACTCCATCGATGAGGCCTTGGCAGGCTATTGTGATACCATTGATGTGATCATCAACACGGACAACTCCGTTAGTGTAAAGGATAACGGTCGAGGGATTCCGACGGATTTTCACGAGAAAGAAGGCAGATCGGCACTAGAAGTAGTAATGACCGTCCTTCACGCAGGAGGTAAGTTTGACAAAGACACCTACAAAGTATCCGGTGGATTGCACGGGGTAGGAGTATCCTGTGTGAATGCCCTCTCAGATAAATTAGTAGCTACCGTATACCGTGATGGTAAGATATGGGAGCAAGAGTACAGCGCAGGTAAACCACAATATGATGTTAAAGTAATTGGTGAAACTGAGGAAAGCGGAACCATGGTTACTTTCCATCCCGACGCTGATATTTTTGAGGATATCACATTTATCTACGAGACCTTGGCCAAGCGAAATCGCGAATTGGCCTTCCTGAATAAGGGAATCAGAATTGGGCTCAAAGATATGAGAGAGCTCGATGAAGATGGTAATCCTCGATCGGACTCTTTCTTTTCTGAAGGAGGACTTTACGAGTTTGTCGAATTCTTGGATCAATCGAGAGAGAAGTTGATCGCTAATCCCATCTACATGGAGGGCGAAAAAAGTGGTATCCCCGTAGAGGTCGCCATGATTTACAACACTTCTTTTAGTGAGAACATTCATGCATACGTTAACAATATCAATACTTACGAAGGTGGTACTCACCTTCAGGGATTTCGTCGTGGTTTGACGGCTACGCTTAAAAAATACGCGGAGGATTCCGGCATGTTGAGCAAGCTCAAGTTTGAGATTGCCGGCGATGACTTTCGTGAAGGGTTGACGGCCGTAATATCCGTAAAGGTTCAAGAGCCTCAATTTGAGGGTCAAACCAAAACGAAATTGGGTAACCGAGAGGTGAACGCACCCGTCTCGCAAGCCGTTTCGGAAATGCTGACGCACTATCTTGAAGAAAATCCAAACGAGGCCAGAGCCATTGTAAATAAAGTAATTCTTGCCGCTACGGCCCGTCATGCTGCGCGAAAAGCACGTGAGATGGTTCAGCGCAAGAACGTTCTTTCTTCTACCGGTCTTCCCGGAAAGTTGAGTGACTGTTCCGATAAGAACCCTGAGAACTGTGAGATATATCTGGTCGAGGGTGACTCGGCAGGTGGAACGGCCAAGCAAGGTCGTGCACGTGAGTTTCAAGCCATATTGCCGCTGAGAGGAAAAATCCTCAACGTGGAAAAGGCGATGCAGCACAAGATTTTTGACAACGAAGAGATCAAGAATATCTACACCGCACTCGGGGTAAGAGTAGGGACCGAAGAAGACAGCAAGGCTTTGGATATTTCAAAACTGCGCTACCACAAGGTGATCATCATGTGTGATGCCGATGTCGATGGTAGCCACATTGAAACGTTGATCTTGACCTTCTTCTTTAGACATATGCGCGAATTGGTAGATGGAGGAAACATCTACATCGCCACGCCGCCACTTTACCAATTGAAAAAGGGGAGTCAGATTCGCTATGCGTGGAATGATGCTCAGCGTGATGAATATGTAGAAGAAATGAAGGGAGCGGCCAAAGAAAGCACGGTTGGTATTCAGCGGTACAAAGGTTTGGGAGAGATGAACGCCGAGCAGCTTTGGGAAACTACGATGAATCCTGAAACCAGAACGCTAAGACGAGTGGAAATCGATAACGCAGTTGAGTCTGACAGAATTTTCTCTATGCTGATGGGAGATGACGTACCACCGCGTCGAGATTTTATCGAGAAAAATGCGAAATACGCCAATATCGACGTGTGATATTTGGTGACTAATTGAGTTAAAAAGTGGTTCTGTAAATGGGACCACTTTTTTTTGTGATGTGCAGAGCGAAGATTGGCTCATTGGGGAATCCATGAAAAGGTCGATCGGTGAAGTGCGCTGCCAATTACCCGAGCATTTTCTGAATATTGACGGACAATATTTTGGTGCCAATACTATAGACTCCAAAGCCCCCCTGCAATAGGTATGGAATATTTGTAATATCGATCCCAAAAAGAGGATTTA
>DATFKV010000484.1:0-3181 GCA_035268465.1 Cryomorphaceae bacterium
AAAGTTAGTAACCGATTAAAGAAAATCGCTCAAAATATTGGTTTGATCTGAGATTTTATATTGTTAGATTACTAATAGTCAAGTAATTGAGCCAATTCCTTTTTTTGGATTACACAATAAATTAGAAGACTGATTTTATAGAATAAGTAGTCGTAAGCGATCCCTTTTTTGGCGCGAAAATTTCACTCACTACTCAGTGAAAAGGCCATACTCTCAGTGCCACATCGTTCTGTATATTTGACCCCAATGAAGAAATCTAGAAAACTGGCTGCCATCATGTTTACCGATCTAGTGGGGTATACGGCTTTGATGCAAGACGACGAAGAGCTGGCCGCAGCGGTGCGATCCATACACCGCGAAGTTTTTGAGCAAAGCCATAAGGAATACGGTGGTAAAATTTTGCAGTACTATGGCGACGGAACCTTGAGTGTATTTGAAAGTGCCGTTCACGCTGCGGAATCTGCCATTTTCATTCAAAAAACGCTTAGTCACCAATCGCCCAAGGTCGATCTGCGCATCGGCATCCACCTCGGTGATGTGGTTACTTCTGATCAAGAAGTATATGGGGACGGGGTAAACCTCGCTTCGCGCATCGAAAATATGAGCACTGCGGGCTCCATCCTGATCTCATCGCGCATGAACGATGAACTCAAAAACCACAAATCCATTTCCACCGAACTTCTTGGAACTTACCGATTCAAAAACGTTCAAGCTCCCACGGAAGTTTTCGCCATAACCAATTCGGGTATCAGCCTTCCCGAACTGAAAGACTCCGACAATAGCGACCAAAAGTCAATTGCCGTCTTGCCCTTCGTCAATATGAGTTCTAGCGAAGAGAACGCCTACTTTAGTGACGGGATTTCTGAAGAAATCATCAATGCTCTCTCGAAAATAGAAGGATTGAAGGTGACGTCGCGTACCTCTTCCTTTTTCTTCAAGGACAAGAACCTGCCCATTTCAGAGATTGGTCGACAGTTGGGGGTTGCCTCTATATTGGAGGGTAGCGTTCGCCTTTCGGCAAATAAGTTGCGCATTACGGCACAGCTCATTCAAGTAGAAGATGATTTCCATTTTTGGTCGGAACGTTGGGACCGAAAGCTGGAGGACCTCTTTGAAATCCAAGACGAGATCAGCCTCTTGATCGCTGAAAAAATCAGGGAGCAGTTCGGTCATTTGGACATTCAGGATCACTTGGTGCAAAAAGATACCGAAAGTGTTACGGCTTACGACTATTTTCTGCGAGCTCGATTTCTGGAAAACAAGTGGAATCCCACCGACACGGAAGAGGCGATAAAGCTCTACCGCAAAGCATTGGAGATAGACCCGAACTATGCGGATGCGTTTCTTGGATTGGCCAATTGTTATGGATTCTTAGGAACCACCGGCGTAATTTCTTACGAAGTGGGGTGGCAAAAAACAGCAGAATACACCCAACAAGCCCTTCACTTGAACGGAAACCTATCGGGAATACATTACCAGATTGCGAATCTCGCTTTCTTCATTGAATGCGATTACGAAAAATCGCTTTCTGAAATGCAGAAGGCCATTGAACTCAACCCAAACAATGCCACGGCCAGAGAATTTTTGTCCTTTCTGCTCATCATAAGGGGAGAAAAGAAAGAGTCCCTAGGGCAAATTCAAATGGCATTGGATATCAATCCTCTTTCTCAGGAAACTCGTTTTTTCAAAGCCTATTGGCATTACATGAGCGAGGATTATGATGTGGCTTTCGAAATACTGGACGATCTGATCGCAAAGAATCCAATGAATATTCCCGCCAACTCTGTTAAAACTTTGGCATTCTTGAAGACAGGGAAGTTTGACGAACTTTTTGGCTTTATTGAACAATTGCCGGAGCATGCGCTTCCCGAGGGAGAGATATTGGGTGCAAAAACGCTCGGACATATTTTGAACGGAAATGAAGCCGAGGCCAAGTCACATCTTGACGCACTTCAAGCGATGGCCGAAACACCGGAAGGCTTTGCTGCCGATTCGATTCTCTTCTTTGCGTATGTCGCGCAAAATGATTTTGACCGAGCTTTTCAATGGATAGAAAGCGCCATTGAGAAAAACTCTTCTTTGCTCTTGCTCCGGTTTCCCGATCCCTTAGCCAAACCGCTTAGAAGCGATGCTCGATACCCTATTTTTCACGAGAAGATCTACGGAAAGCAGGAAACAAGTAAAGAAAAGCCTGAAAAAGCTCCCATTGTGGAAATGGCCGTAGCAGAGCAATTGGAGAAGGAGTTGAAGGATTTGGTTCAAAACGAAAAAGTGTACCTCGATCCGAACTTGTCTTTGCGAAAATTGGCCGAAAGGCTGGAAGTGCACCCCAATCAACTCTCTTGGGTGCTCAATAATAAGCTCGGGAGCAATTACAACGAGTTTGTAAATCAACTTCGATTGGAAGCTTTCAAGCAAAACGCTACAAAAAAAGAAAACAGCCACCTTACCATTGAAGGCTTGGCCTACGAGAGCGGATTCAATTCGAAAACCGTTTTTAATACTTTCTTTAAAAAACAGATGGGAATGACGCCTAATGGCTACTTGAAGTCTTTGCGGTAGATCATCTCAAGAGATTTGTTCGGAAATGCAAATAGGAACAGAACCGATTGATATCGGAACATTTCAGGCCTTGCACTGAGATACATTTGCTTCACTAACGGTTTAAAATAAATCTCATGAAAGCATTTGAATATGAAAATTACGGAGTTCCCGAGGTGCTCAAAATGAAAGAAGTAGAAATGCCGAAACCAACCAAAAACGAGGTTTTGGTGAAGATGAAAGCTTCGACCGTCACCTCTACGGAAGCTACTTTTAGAAAAGGCAATCCCTATATCTCCAGATTGTTTACAGGGTTGTCCAAGCCAAAAATCAAAAGGCTGGGCGAGATGGTAGCGGGCATAGTAGAAGAAGTTGGTCCCGACCATACTGAATTTAAAAAAGGAGATGCCGTTTTCGGGATCATCGGGCCCGGGTTCGGTGCCAACGGCGAATACGCCCTGATCGGAGATAAAGGTGTGTTATGCCGGAAACCGGATGAAATCAGCTTCGAAGAGGCGGCAGCATCAGTAGATGGATTTCTAACCGCCCTCCCTTTTCTCAGAGATGTGGGGTTCATTCAAAAAGGTCAATCCGTATTGATCAACGGAGCTTCGGGGAGTGTCGGTTCGGCGGCGGTTCA
>DATFKV010000485.1:0-3066 GCA_035268465.1 Cryomorphaceae bacterium
ACCCACCACAGAACTTGACGTGCTGGCTTGGTTCAATTCGCTTCACTCTGCCAAAAGCTGGGTGTACAAGGCTTTCATTGAGTTTGGTATCAATCCCCAAAGAGCGGGATTACCGCTTTCTGAGGATTTTGAACTTATCGAAGGTCAAGAGGAAGAAGATGCCTTTGACGCTTTCGTCCAAAGATGTTTTAGCGAGAAAAGACGCTCATTCGCTTTGATTGAGGCTACGGGCAAACGATATGCCTTGATAAAAGATGGCCGTTATCGGGGATTTGGCAAACTGGAAGGTAAACGGGAGCAAAATCTTGAGTACTTTGAGAGTGAGCTGGAGTCTGCCCCTGATAGCCCAGCAGCAAGGGCTGTTATTCGAAATATGCTGGCTGATGATCGTATCCAAAAAATTCAATTCTAAATGAAAATCAATTTATTCATGATCGCCTCGCTACTTATGTTGACCGCCTGTGAAGAAGAACCTCACGAGGTCGGCGAATTTGAAAATATTCCACAGACCAATTCCAAAGAAGAAATTATTGAAGTTCTGAGAGATCAACAAGATGCATGGAATCAGGGTGATATAAACGGGTTTATGAACCATTACTTAAATAGTGAAGAATTGACCTTTGCGGGAACTAGTGGAGTTACAAAAGGCCACGAACAGGTCTTAAACCGGTATTTGGACAATTACGACAGTCCCGAGAAAATGGGCACGTTGAAATTCAACGTTCTCGAGTTTCGCGAAATTTCACCCACTGCAGCCTACGTTGTAGGAGAGTGGGCACTAAAGAGGTCTTCCGACAATCCATCGGGCTATTTCACGTTGGTTTGGGAGAAGGTAAACGGAGAATGGAAAATCATACACGATCACACAAGTTAAATGGACCTATCACTTAATACAATTATTGTCGCCATTAATGTGGTAGTCTCCTTGGTAGCTTTTCAAAACCAAGAGCTCATGTCCAAGCTAATCTTTAATCCCTACCAGGTCCGACACCGACGAGAATACTATCGTGTGATCACGCATGCTTTCATCCATGCCGACTTTATGCATTTGTTCTTCAACATGTTTGTTCTTTGGAGTTTCGGTGGGTTGATCGAATCCATTTTCACCGATTCCAATGTGTTCTATTCGCTCTTTCCCGAACTGGAATTTTGGGGCACTTCAATGGGTTACCTCTATTTTGTTCTGCTCTATGTGGGGGGGATCATATTTGCCACACTTCCTTCGATAAAAAAACACTCAGAAAATCCACATTACAATTCTCTGGGCGCGTCAGGAGCAGTTTCTGCCGTGGTTCTTGCAGCAATTTTGCTATTGCCGACCATGGATATCTATATTTTCTTCATTCCGATCGGTATACCCGCGTTCATTGTAGGCGGAGCCTATTTGGGGTATGAATACTATATGAGCAAGAATAGTCAAGGTAGAATTGCTCATGATGCTCATTATTTCGGAGCGGTATATGGCTTGATTTTATTGTTGATCTTAAAACCTTATTTCGGTCTCCGATTTTTGGAATTGATTGGCTCATTCATAGGTCTCACTTAACTTTGTCGCATTTTTGAAAATCCATGAGCTTGGTGCAATCTAAATATATGATCAACGGCTATTTGAGCGAAGGAGCTGAAAGCGACTTTCTCAGCCGAAACAGAGCTTTTCGCTTGGGCGATGGTTTCTTTGAAACGATTCGAGTGGTGGATGGTCATATTCCCTTTTGGGATGCACATTACAAGAGATTAATTGCCACGTGTAAAGCACTTCGCATGGAGGTTTCTCCCGTACTTGAGTCAAAATTTCTCAAAAAATCGCTCTTGGAATTGATCTCGGTTCAACAAATACGGGATGGTGGACGGTTGAGAATCACCGTTTTTCGTGAGGGTGGGGGCGCGTACACCTCCGAGTCGAATCGTGCCGGCTATGTGGCAGAGGTGGTCTCCTATTTTCCAAATCGCTTTGTCATACCCGATCGAGGCGCATCTCTGGGAACTTTCACCGACATGCCCAAGATTCCCGGTAAGCTTTCGAAATTCAAATTAATGGGAAACCACCATTCCCTTCAGGCAGCGGCTTGGGCCAAATCCGAGAACTTCTCTGAAGCCATCATTCTCAATGACGCAGGCCGAATAGCGGAAACCACCTCGGGGAATCTTTTTACCGTAAAAGGTGGAAAGGTGCGAACTCCCGGTTTGAAAGAAGGCGGTGTGGCCGGTGTAATGCGCATGACTATAATCAACATTTGTATCGAAGAAGGAATACCGATTTACGAGTCTGATCTTGACGAAACCGATGTGCTCGCGGCCGAGGAGGTGTTTTTCACCAATGCCATTGTTGGGATACAATGGGTGAGCAGTTTCAGGCACAAACGATTCTACCATAAACTGAGCGACTTCTTGGTGGATGTATTGAACGAGCGGGTAAAGAGCGAAGTTGAGGTGTGATATCCTAAAGGGATCTCCACCAGAGAGCACCCCGCAGTGAAGTAAATGCTTCTCAATCAATAATTGATAGCACGGCGCATCGCAGCGGAAGAATTCAGAACAGGCTTAATTTAAACTCGGATCAGCAGGAAAATTGGCCAAGACGGAAAATGAACCTCCCATTTTCTTGAAAGCCAATGACCACAAATCATCTCGAGAGGTGTCCATCAAAGGCAAATCATTGATATCGCTCACGTACCAGCTCTCTTCTTTCATTTCGTCCAACAGTTGTCCTCCGCTCCAACCACTGTAGCCCACAAAAAAACGGACTTGATCTTCGCTGATGGATTTGGTTGAAAGCAATGTCTTGAGAATCTCAAAATCGCCACCGACGTAAAGCCCTTTGGCAATTTCATGGCTCCCCGGAAGAAGATCACCAAGCGTATGCAAAAAATAAAGCTGATTGTTTTCAACGGGACCTCCGATACTCACGCGATTAGAGATTTCAGGAACATCTTCCATCACGTCCGTCAAGTCCATCTCGACATATTTGTTTAAGATAAACCCAAAGGAACCCTCTTCATTGTGCTCACAAAGAAGAATGACCAAACGGCTGAAGTAAGGATCCAGTATGAATGGATCTGAGATCAG
>DATFKV010000486.1:0-2998 GCA_035268465.1 Cryomorphaceae bacterium
GATCAAAAGTGGCGAATTTTACGTGGTTTATTTTTCCGACTGTCAAGTTGAAGGCAATGAAATCGATGCGGTAGGTCTTTTTAAGTCAGAGAGTAAGGACAAATTCATCAAAGTGAAACGGCAGGCGGGCAGCTTTGTCATCGAAAGCCAGGAAGGAGTAAATATCAATAAGCTCGATAAGGGTTGTATGATTTACAACATGGAGCGCGAAGAGGGCTACGTGGTTTCTGTAGTAGACAATACCAACCGCAATACGGAAGCTCGATACTGGATGGATAATTTCCTACAACTGCAGGAAAGAAAAGACGAGTTTCATCAAACCAAGCACGCGATGGATCTCTGTCAAAACTTCATCAAAGAGGGACTCAATCGAGAGTTTGAAGTGTCGAAAGCCGAAGAAGCAGAACTACTTGCCAACTCTATGAAGTTTTTCAAAACTCACGATAACTTCAACGTGAATGACTTCAGTGAAGAAGTGATCGCTCAGCCTGAAGTGATCGAAGAGTTTCATTCATTTCGAAACAAAGTCGCCGAAGATCGGGGGGTAACATTTGAAGATGAGTTTGACATCTCACCACGTGCAGTAAAAAAATCGACCAAAAATTTCAAAAGCATCATCAAACTCGATAAGAACTTCCACATATACATACATGGCAATCCCAACTTAATCACCCGTGAGGAAGACGAAAACGGGAAATTCTACAAGATTTATTTCAGGGAGGAGACTTAAGCCATCGCGGTATTTCCGGAGAGCAATTTGAATTCTCGCATAGATTCAGTGTGCCTCGCGCCGGCTCTTAATGGTTCAGTCGGACCATCATCAATATCTTCAGAGTATATTCCGGCAGCTCATTCAAGATGAAAGATATGAACTGAAATGAGTTAATGCTTTTAAACTTTGGTTTGAAATTATAACTTGCAAAGGCAAACCAAAAACCTTGAACATGGCAAAGAAAAACCGAAAGAAATCCAGCGAAGAGATCAAATTTGAAAAGGAGTTTAAGAAACTGAAGCTGAGTGCCGAACACGGAGCTCACTTCGCGGATGAAAAAAAAGAGGACACGCATTTTGAAACAGAAGAGGATTTTCTGACCAGAATGAAAGCATTCGAAAAGGCCATGGAAAATCCTGATAAGAGGGAAATTAGAGCCTTACTGGGTTATCCGAATTTTCCTGCTGTAGAGGATTTGGCAGACGACGAACTTGAAGCCGCCATAGAATTGGTGACTGTTGCACTGGGAAATGAAAACATCGTCTTGGACGTGCTCAATCCAACCCCTGAACGAGAAATTTACCGTTTTCTAACCGAGGAGCTCTTGCTTCACGACGCAGGAATGGCAGGAGCCGGCGGAATGACAATGCATTTCATCTACGAAGAGTTCTATCCCAACCACTTGGAAGATATAAAATCCGATGTTGCCGATATTTTGCACTTTCTCTGTCGTGGTCACAATGCCGGGCTTCCTTGGCGCATTGCATTTGAGGTAAGCCTTTACGAAGAGAAAGTTTGTCAAGAAGAATTTGAAACCTTTCTAAACGATCATCGCCGGATGTTTAAAGGCATCTGCTTCATTGGTGTGGATTCCATCGAAACTTCAATTGAAGGAACAGAGGCCTATGCTCAAGTGTCTTTTCGGTATTATATGGATGAATCTTCCCATACCCCGGGTGAATTTAAAGCAGAGGCAGAGTTTTATTATGAACTCTTTGATGACGAGTATTTGCTCAATCGGTTGGTCATTCCTGAGTTGGGCATTCATTGACAGAGTTGACCAAATCCTCTTTCTATTTCTCCTTTTCAGAACTCGGGTATTTCAAATTTTCACCCTTTAATTCTACTCGGGATTGAGGCAACATTTCAGGGTATTCACTCTGAATAAAAGCGATCAGTCTTTCCCGAACCATAACGCGCAAATCCCAAGCAGTGGGTGAATCTTTGGCGCTGACCAAAACGCGCAGCTCCATTGTCTTTTCTTTTGAATCAGTCACCTGAACTATGGCCACCTTTTCATCCCATAGTGAATTGCCTTCCACAATTTTCTTCAATTCCGAGCGCAACGCATCCACAGGAAAACGATAGTCTGTGTAGATAAAAACGGTGCCCAAAAGATCGGCACTGACTCGAGTCCAATTTTGAAAAGGGTGGTCCAGAAAATAAGTGCTGGGCACCACGAGTCTTCGCTTATCCCAAATGGCGATAACCACATAGGTCAAAGTCATCTCCTCTACCCTTCCCCATTCTCCCTCAACGATGACTACATCATCCAATCGGATGGGTTGAGTAATGGCCAATTGAAGGCCGGCCAGAACCGTAGCAATTAACTTTTGCGCAGCAAAACCAACAATGATTCCCGCAATTCCTGCCGAAGCCAACAGGCTGACGCCAAACTGCCTGATGGTTTCGAATGTGAGCAGCGCCAAGCCTATAGCCACAAGCACAACTATGAATTTGAGAATATTCCCTAAAAGTCTGAACTGGGTCAGGACTTTTCTCGCCCTCAAATTATTTGCGACATCCATCTCATACTGAGTCAGCAAAACCGCTCGAGTAATATTAATCACACTAACCAGTACCCACGCAAAAGTAGCGATCAAAGAAACGCGAAGAATATCCTTAATCGATTCTTCCACCTCTCCTTCTGCATCAACGAAAATTCCTTTGGCTATCAGCAAAAACACTACCGCAAGGAAATAGCGGGTAGAGTGATAACCCTTGGTGAGAATGGCGTCCCACAATTCTGCATCGCTCTTGCGGTCGATAAGTTTCAGGATCCTGAAAACAATAAAATGCACAATAAAAGCCAGTAACACGGCGAGGGCACCAATGATTAAATACTCAAGCGGAGAATCGCCCGTCATGAAAGATTTTAATCGCTCAGATATATTCATATTCAACTATTTTAAACAAAAATGCACAAAACATCTGCCAGAGTAATAATTCTACTTAATTAGTATTCAGGTAGATGACCAGCGGGAACCTAATAAATAAAAACTATGT
>DATFKV010000487.1:0-4606 GCA_035268465.1 Cryomorphaceae bacterium
AAGCTTTGACATCGCGATCAGCACAAGTTTCGCAAGGAAGGCAATTGAATAAATATCAGATGGCCAAGCTCTGAAAGAGCGCAGCTGTTCAGCACAGGCCACCGGCCTGTGTTGAAGCATGTTGATAGAATTGAGCCTTGAAGAGGCGGAGCAATATCGAACACGTATTCCGGGCGTGACGAAGATTTGAATGGTGGTATTAGTATGCCTCGCTCTTACAGAGCTTTGACAGGTAATAACTGTTTACCCTTGGGCGTTGCCCAAGGCTGAGAAGCTGCGCTCTTTCAGAGCTTAGTCTGATTAAACACTTACACCAATGAACCTTTCGATTTGATCATCCTGCCTTAAAGATGTTCTTTTAGAGTAGCGTATGGCAGTTTTCCCACATGACGAAAAAGCTTTGACATCGCGATCAGCACAAGTTTCGCAAGGAAGGCAATTGAATAAATATCAGATGGCCAAGCTCTGAAAGAGCGCAGCTGTTCAGCACAGGCCACCGGCCTTTGTTAAAGCATGTTGATGGAATTGAGCCTTGAAGAGGCGCAGCAATATTGAACACGTTGTTGGGGTGTGACGAAGATTTGAATGGTGGTATTTGTTTGCTTCGCTCTTTCAGAATGGAAATGACCTACTCTTCAATCTCATACGACCAAAGGCTTTTCCCCGAAGCACTTTTGATTTCAATATTGACCACACGTTCTTTTCTTGCGCCTGAAATATTTAACAACCCATAATTGTGCTCATTGATCAACGATCCCTCAATACGATTATCATTTTTTTCGTCACCCGGATTATGGGTTCCCGAAGTTAGCGGAGAAACCGTGAGGTCGTAAATCTTGACTCCGTCAATCTCCACCTCGCTCATTTCGGTGTGGTGCCGATCGCCCGTGAGAAAGATTACCCCGGTGATTCCTTCTTGGGCTATTCTGTTCAGTAGCCGAGATCGTTCCTCTTCGTAATTGGCGTAGTTTTCGTAGACCGCAGCAGTATTCAATATTTGGCTGCCGACTGCTACGAATTTAAAAGGGGCCCGACTGTATTTCAGGAGTTCAATCAGCCAATCGATTTGTTCTTCGCCTAGCATCTGCTCTTTGATGGTCGCCATATTGTATTCGGAGCGGTGCCAGCGGTTGTCCAAAAAGAAAAAGTGCGCGTCTCCGTATTCGATTGCAGACGTTATGCCTCCGAGATCGTTGACACCGTAGTTATTGTTTGCCCAAAAAAGCTTAAACGCATTCAGTGTTTCCTCTTTGAATGGAAACGTACGCGTCGCGTCGTTGGGGCCATAATCGTGATCGTCCCAGATGGCGTAGTGATTGGCCGTGGCCAAAAGGTTTTGCATCTCGGGTAGCGATCGGGTGTGGGTATATCTTCTCAGGATTCCCGTTCGCGAAAACCAATCTACTTCTCGCAGATATATATTGTCGCCGAGCCAAAGCATCATATCGGGATTTTCTTCGGCTATGGTTTCGAAGATGCCGTAATTGTCGCCGTATGCCTTTCCCGGGCGGTCGTATTTTTCCTCGTTGACATAAGCGCAGCTACCGAGGGCAATTGTCAATTCTGGTGGATCCGTTCTAAACTGCCACAGCGACTGGGTGCTGAAAGTCAATGTTCGGTCTGACGTCTGATTTTCGCCGTTGGCATAAATGGCGTACCCATAAGTAACGCCGGGCTCGACGCTGTCGGCAACCAAATGCACCACGTTCGCGTTCTCCGGAGCCGCCGCTTTTGCCAACGAACGGAACTCTTTTTCAGGTAGGGTGTCGGGCCAATACACCAACTCCACGATGCAGGCTTGCTCCATCTGCACCCATATGAGGGCTTCGCGCATTTCAGCATAGCCTTTCATAGGTCCCGATTTCAGAAGGTTCTGCGCTGATATGAGCAGAGGAAACAATAGAAGTATAGTAGAAATGAACCTTTTCATTGCGCTGATTTTTTACAAAGAAAAGGTCATTTTCCGAATGGGAAGTTATCGAAGTGTTTTATTGAACAATGACCTTTTGGTTTCGGGTAGAATGGTCTTTGAAAGAAATGGAAATTATGTAGCTACCACTGTTTAAGCGAATGCTTTCCCTTCCTACGGATTGGTAGATCAATCTGCCGTCGAGCGAATAAACGGATATTTCTGAAATGCTTGCTTCACTTGGAAGATTGATCAGCCCGGATGACGGATTTGGGAAAATCAATGGCTTATCATTGTGCGATTCACTACCTACAGAAAGTGGGGAGCATTCCAGATTGGAAATCAGCGTCCAAAGATCTTCGTCAAAGAAGGAAGCTGCGGCAGCCGTACCATCGGCGGCATCTCCCTGGCGCGTTACGACGAGTCCTTGTGAGGGCACCACGTATATTTTCTGGTCATTCGCACCCAGGGCCATGTACATGTCATCAGGCCCCGATGGAATCATTGAGCCTTCGTAAACGGTTTGCTCAAGCGGAAACATGTGGCTTTCCTGCCCATTTAACCACCAGAGATACCCGTATGATTGATTCATGGGTTGCGAGGTGGTGGTCAATGCCTCAATGTATTCGAGATCGTTTAATATCGCTGTGCCATTCCACACGAATCCGTTCAAAGCTAGCCATCCGAACCGCGCCATGTCGCGGTGCTTGCTTAAATAGAGATTGTCGACCCAAAAGCCGGACATGCCGGTGGCTTCTTCAAGTACTTCATCGGTATAGTCATTGCGATTTGATCCCGTGGCTGCTTCGATTGCTTCAATGAGTTGTAGATATACTCCGTTGTGGTAGTGCCACTCGGTTCCGGGAGCAGAATCCGTGCATTGAAAACATTCAGGTTCAACGCAGTCCCAGAAAAGAATGAAATCATTGAAGGAAGAGGTCATCGTCAATTGGTGAAAAATCGTTCTCTCGTACTCCTCAATAGAGTCGCAGCTCGTCCATCCTGTGCCGATGTATTGAGACACCGGATCATCCAAACTCATTTGACCGTCCTCCAATGCTTTTCCCGCAAGTGTAGCCGTAATTGTCTTGCCCGCGGAGGCCCAATACCAGAGAGAGTTCTCGTTGTGTCCGTTGAAGTAATTTTCCAATACAATTCGACCATCTTTTAAGACCATAAACGCTTTGGTATTCTTTTCCTCCAAGTAGCTGAGAAGGGTGTCGATGTTTTCTTGGCACCAATTCAGTTCGCTTGGGTCGGTCGTCTCCCACTCATTGCCCGCCAGCGGTGGAAAGTAAGTTTGACCATTTGCAAAGCCAAAGGATAAAACACCAAAAAGAATAAAAACGTTTTTCATGCTCTTTAGACGCGGAATTTTCCAAAAGGTTTAAGTGGTAAAACCACTAGGCACGAAAATAGACCATTCCGCATTAATAAGTGGTATGCGTTTGATTAAGCATTTATATTCGCACCAAACTGATGCATTCATGAAACTGTCGAAGACCACCAAAATTCTGATCGGAATATTTACAATGTTACAACTCTTCGCTGCCTTGGGATTTGTCGTTTGGCTTTTCGCCACCGTCGTACCTCAAGCTATGGCGGCAGGAGATGACCCAGGCCCCGAATTCGTTGTTGGCTTAGTAGGGGGAATGTTCGCGTGGATATTATTTCTTATCGTTTATTCCACCGGTTTCATGATTTTCTACCTCATCCACGCAGGTACGAGCAAAGAAACCAGCACGGGCGTAAAAATTCTTTGGATCGTCCTGATCCTAATCTTTCAAGTACTGGCAGAGGTGGTGTATTACTTTCTGGAAATACTTCCCGAGCAGTCACTTACCGCGAAGCTTGAAAATTAGATAAAGCCATTATCAATAAAAGTCTGAGCTAGAAGATTCGATAACAACGCACAAGCAGGGCTTTAAGTCAAGGAGTTGACATAAGTCAATGCGATGTCCTGAGCTTCGTCGAAGGGACTGTTTGAAGGCCTAGTGAAAGGAAGCTAGCAGACTTTATAGACAGACTACGGTTCGTCGTAATCGACCACCATCTTCGCCGTAGTCGGATGCGATTGACAAGTTAGAATATATCCCTGCTCAACTTCTTTATCCGTCAAGGCATAGTTCACATCCATCACGGCGCTGCCTTCCATTACTTTGGCGCGGCAAGTGCAGCAAGAGCCACCCGTACATGCGTAAGGCGCATCAAGACCTGCATCCAATACAGCGTCGAGAATATTGTCGCTCGAAGTCACGGTAATTTCAGTCTCTTCACCGTCCAATACTACCATCACCTTTGATTCGGCCACGGGCGTGTTTGCCGCTTCCTTGTTGGAAATGTTCTCCGTTTCTTCCGTTTCGGGCGGCGGAGTGGTGAAAAGTTCAAAGTGAATGTTTTCTTTGGCAATTCCTCTGGCCGTAAGACTTTCGTTGATGCTGTTGATCATGTCATAAGGACCGCAAATGAAGTATTCGTCGGCCTTCTGTGTGTCGGCAAAACGCTCCATCAATTCAGAGCATTTGTCGGCAGACATGCGCCCGTTGAAGATGGGATCTTTGGTCTCCTCGCGGCTGAGCAAGTGCATCACTTGCAATCGACCGTCGTACTTGGCTTCCAGCGAATCGAGTTCCTCTTTGAAGATAATGTCTGCAGTGCTCTTGTTTCCGTAAAAAAGGGTAAACTTATTTTCGGGGC
>DATFKV010000488.1:0-2342 GCA_035268465.1 Cryomorphaceae bacterium
TCAATGTGTGGACGCCCCAAGAGCTCAGCAAGGACGAAAAGAAATTGATGGAAAAACTAAAGGGTAGCGAGAATTTCCAGCCTACTGCCAACCACGACGAAAAAAACTTTTTTCAGAAGGTTAAAGACATGTTTGAATAAAAGAAATCTCCTTGAAAACTTAACCGCTTTGCCTTTCAGGTAAAGCGGTTTTTCATTTAGATTTGACTGCATTAATTGAAAAGATACATGGCGATACTCGAAGCCCAAAACATCACTAAGACGTATTCAAATCATGTAGCGCTTTCTGATGTGAGCATTTCGGTTCCAAAGGGAAGCATCTTCGGATTACTGGGACCCAATGGTGCCGGTAAAACTTCATTGATCCGGATCATTAATCAGATTACCGCACCCGATGAAGGAAGAATAGCTTTTGATGGGAAAGACCTCAAACCGGAACATGTTCAAGACATCGGTTATCTACCCGAAGAGCGAGGTCTTTACAAGAAGATGAAGGTAGGCGAACAGGCGGTTTACTTGGCTCGACTCAAGGGGATGAGCAAGGCAGAAGCCACCAAAAAACTCAAACAATGGTTTGAGCGCTTCGAGATTCAGGACTGGTGGAACAAAAAAGTTGAGGAGCTTTCGAAAGGAATGGCTCAAAAAGTACAATTTATCACGACGGTTCTTCACGAACCAAAATTCCTCATTCTCGACGAGCCGTTTAGCGGATTCGACCCCATCAATGCCAACCTGATCAAAGAGGAACTACTGCGACTGCGCGATGAAGGAGCGACTATAATGCTTTCCACACACAACATGGGTTCGGTGGAAGAGATATGTAGCCACATAGCCTTGATCAACAACGCCAAAGTAGTACTCGAAGGGAGTGTGAAAGAGGTTCGAAACAAATTCAAGGAAGGAGTGTATGATCTCGTATTCTCAGGAAATATGCTCAGTTTCACCAATGCACTTTGGACCAATTTTGAGCTCATTAGCCATCACGAGACTGAAGAAAAACTTAGAAGTGCTCGAATCAAGCTGAACGAGGGAGCCACCGTTAATGACCTCTTAAAAACAGTAATCCCTGTGGCGCAAGTCCATTCACTGAATGAAGTCATCCCCGGGATGAATGACATCTTCATCAAAATAGTTCAACAAAAAGGAGAAAGTGATGAGTAAGATAAGCTTGATAATTGAACGCGAATATGTAAGTCGCGTACGCAAAAAGTCATTTATCATTATGACATTTCTCGGTCCGATTTTGATCGGTGGACTTCTCAGCTTAGGCGTTTTCTTGGGAATGAGTGACTCGAGCATCTACAATGTCTTGGTAGTTGATCTCACTCCCGAGATGCCCATAGATAGCTCGGGAACCTCTCGACCCATGTTTGTGGATGAGCTGAAAGAAACATCACAAATTCGATTCGACTATACCACCGAGGGCTTGACCAACGCTCAATTCGATTCAACGGAGTACACCTTGATGCTCGTATTGCGCGAGGACATCATGACCTTCCCCGAGGCAGAAATGGTCTTCCGAAAGCTTCCGAGCATGAAGGCAAGAAGCTATATCAAATCGGAGGTGGAGAATGTAATTGAAGACAATAAATTGATCATTGAGTCCATCCCCAAAGAGAAGTTTGATCAGATCAATACCGACGTGAATATCATTACCGTTGATGCCGAGGATGGTTCTACTTCGTTTAAGCAGGAGCAAGCATTTATCGGTTTCGGTTTTGCCGTTTTGATCTACTTCTTCATTTTTCTTTACGGCGTGCAGGTCATGCGGGGAGTCATGGAAGAGAAAAGCAACCGCATCGTCGAGGTGATCATATCATCGGTAAAACCTTTCCAATTGATGATGGGAAAGATTGTAGGTGTTGCCTTGGTTGGCCTCACACAATTTCTACTCTGGGTAATCCTTTCGGCAATTCTCTTTTCAGTGGCCACTTCCATATTTGCCCCTGAGTTATCCAATGCTGCCACGATGGCCGATCAGATGCAAGCCACTGAACAAGTCGCCAATGAGGTTTCAAAAGATGCAATGGAGCAAGCAGCGATTGGCGAGATGGCCGAATTAATACTATTCCGTGTAAACTGGCCGTTAATGGTCGGCATGTTCATTTTTTACTTCTTAGGGGGGTATCTCCTCTATGCTTCACTTTTTGCTGCTGTCGGTGCCGCTGTGGACAATGACACAGATACGCAGCAATTTATGATGCCCATTACCATACCGCTTATCTTCGGTTTTATCGTTTCTGAATTTGCTCTCACAAATCCCGAAGGAGCCGCAGTATTTTGGTTCTCTCAAATTCCACTCACCTCACCTATCGTGATGATGGTGCGGGTGGCCATGGGTTT
>DATFKV010000489.1:0-12821 GCA_035268465.1 Cryomorphaceae bacterium
AACCTCCGCAGTCCTTCTCGCTTTGTTCTTTTCTGTTTCAAACTTCGCTATCGGTCAAGTCTACGATGTGGTTTCACCTTTCGGCGAATACCAAGAAGATTGGGCTTTGGTTGAGTTAGATGGTTACCTTGGGTTTATCGATCAATCGGGAGAGGAGATCGTAAAACCGAAATACGATAGAATCGGAGAATTTGGCGAGTATCAATCCGATTGGGCGCTTATTGAACTCGATGGACTCTTGGGTTTTATTGATATCAAAGGTAAAGAAGTGGTGAAGCCACGGAACGATAAAATTGACGAATTCGGGGAGTATCAGCCCGAATGGGCTTTGGTGGAGATAGACGGATTAGTGGGATTTCTGCATGCTCAAGGCACCGAAATAGTCAAACCGCAATTCGACAAGATTTCAAGATTCGGGGAGTATCAATCTGAATGGGCTTTGGTAGAATTGGATGGCCTGGTTGGATTTCTCACAGCCAGAGGAGAAGAGATCGTCACCCCAATGTACGATCAGGTTTTTGAATTTGGTGAATTTCAAGAAAATTGGGCCCGGGTTAAAATAGACGGACTTTTGGGATTTATCGATTCTGAGGGAAATCAGGTGGTAAAGCCGAAATAGCGGAGGGGTAAGCCGAGGTGTGAACTAATCCAAAGACTTCAAAACCTCTCCCCCTAAAACCACCCCGTCAATCGCCGGCTCTCCAAAACTATACGCCAAATAACTCAAATGCTCGCAAGGCTCCGTTATCAATACATTCGCCACCTTTCCCGGTGTGATGCTTCCGTGGGTATCTGAAATTTCCATAGCCGCGGCTCCGTTGATGGTTGCCGCATTGATCGCTTCGTTGGGAGTCATCTTCATTTTGATGCAACCTAGAGAAACTGCCATCCCCATATTACTCGATGGAGCAGAGCCAGGGTTAAAGTCGGTGGCTAGAGCCACGATGGCATTTTCGTTCATCAACCCGCGAACCGGCGTATAGGGTAAGGAGAGGAATAGGCTACACAAGGGCAATGCCGTGGCAATGGTGTCAGAGCCGGCCAAAGCGGGTACATCACCTTTTCCTAACACTTCCAAGTGATCGACGGAGACGACTCCCGCTTTCACCAATTCCGGAATGGCTCCGAAGGCATTGAATTGGTTGACGTGAATTTTGCTCTTCATGCCATGAGCGGCGGCCGCTTCAACGATGGCCAAAGTCTCCGCGGTGGTGAAGTAGCCCTTCTCGCAGAAGACATCGGCGTAATCGGCCAATTTCTCTTTGGCTATTTCGGGAATCATCTCTTTGATGATAAGGTCGACGTATCCTTCGCGGTTGTCTTTAAACTCTGGTGGCAAAGCGTGCGCACCTAAGAAAGTTGATTTGATCATCATCCCCGATTCTTCCCGCAAGCGGCGTATTACCCGCAGCATTTTCAATTCCGACGCGGTGTCGAGACCATAACCGCTTTTGATTTCGATGGCGCCCGTCCCCGTGAGCTGCGCCTTTTTCAAACGAGGCATTGTCCGTTCAAAAAGCTCGTCTTCGCTCATCTCGCGAAGCTTTCGCGCAGAGTTGAGAATACCCCCGCCTCGCGCGGCAATTTCCTCGTAGGTCATTCCCTTGATGCGGTCCTCAAATTCCAATTCGCGGGAAGCGGCAAAAACCAGATGGGTATGCGAATCGCAAAAGGAGGGGAGTACGAATCGCCCTTCGGCGTCAATTACTTCCAAGTCGCGCCAATCGGTTATGCCACCCCAGTCTTCCATCTTGCCATACATCGCAATCTTTCCGTCCTCGATGGCCAAAAATGCGTTTTCCAAAACGGGCAGAGTGTCCATTTCCTGCCCACGCAAGAAGCGAGGGGCTTCTTCATAATGACCTACTAGTCCTTTGATGTTTTTGATGAGAATTTTCATGGCTTGAGATTGAAAAGGCAAAGGTGCGAAATGTGAGATTGAATCACCCCTCCGGGGTTCACCTTTTTCAACTGAATACGCATCGGGTTGCACCCGATGCTCTGTTGAGTTGACCTTTCGGGCCTTTCTAATCTTGTAATAAATAGTTTGACGGATATGAAGCATGTTGGTATAGCCGCGAACTTTGCTTCATACCAAATTCTTTTGAAGGAAACATCAATCCCGAAGGGGTGGCTCACTGAAGCGCAGGCTGCAGGCCTGTGTGAATAATTCGCCGTAAAACAGAACCCCAAAGGGGTGACTCAGACGGAAAAGATTTTTTTGGATAGATTTAGGCTAACCAAAACGATAAAAATGGGTCAATCTCTCGTACAAAACTATCTCCATATTGTATTTAGTACCAAACACCGCGAGCCATTTATTAAAAAACAATTCGCTCAGAAGCTCAATAAATACATTGCAGTAGTGAGCGCTGATTTGGGAAGTCCGGCTCTTGCTGTTGGAGGTCATGTTGACCATATCCACATTCTCGTCCGGTTGTCACAAAAAATGGCCTTGATGGAATATTTGCAAAAAATCAAAAGCAATAGTTCGCGATGGATGAAAACCATAGACTATTCATTGGAAAATTTCAGATGGCAAGATGGATATGCAGCATTTAGCGTTTGCGAAGCAGGTCTAGAGAATGTTAAGAAATACGTTTTAAATCAAGAAGAGCATCACGCGAAGCAAGGCTATCGGGAGGAAATCACCTCATTGTTGGAGGATCACGGAGTTGAATACGACGAGCGGTATTTTTGGGATTGACAGTCACCCTTTTAGGGTTCTGTCGGTATCTCATTTTGATCATCGGGTTGCACCCGATGTTTTGTTAAGTCGGCCCTTCTGGCCTGGTATTTAATCTGTAAATAGCACTCCGAATACCATCAGTTAAACTTTCAACTGAATACGCATCTGCACCCGATGCTCCGTTGAGACGGCCTTTCAGGCCTCTCTAGTCTTGTCCGCAAAGTCAATTAAAGTTTTGCAGGATACAAAGCGTGATGGGCACTTGTTGCGAGATTTGCCTTAAAGTAAATTCTTATGGAGCATTATCCAATCCCGAAGGGATGGTTCAACAGAGCACAGGCTACAGGCCTGTGCGATCGATTCGACGTACAATCGAACCCCAAGGGGGTGACTCAATTCAACTTTATTTAACCAAATCTTTGGGCCTGAAGCTTAAGATTGTAAACGGTACCTCTATTATTGTAAATTCTAAATTGAAATATGAACGTATATATAGTAGGAACGGGGTTGATTGGAGGAAGCTTTTCCATAGACATTCAGGATGCATATCCAGAAGCAAAAGTTTACGGAATCGATCACAATCCTGCACATTTGGCTGAAGCCAAAAAATTGGGTGTCATCCACGAAGGAGCCACATTTTCCGACCTCTCGCAAGCCGATATTGTATTTGTCACCGTGCCTGTTGACGCAAGTTTAAAAATCCTTCCCGAAATTCTCGATGCCATCCATGACGATGCCGTAGTGATAGATGCAGGATCCACCAAGCAGCGTATTTGTGAAGCTGTAGCTGAACATCCGAAGCGACGTAATTTTTTTGCGGCACATCCCATTGCCGGTACCGAATTTTCAGGGCCGGGCGCTGCTTTGAAAGGATTGTATAAGGACAAGACCAATATCATTTGTGAAATCGAAAAGACGGCCTTCAAACATCAAGAAAGGGCTTTAGATATTTTTTCGAAGATTGGCATGCGAATCCGCTACATGGATCCTGAATCTCATGACAAACACATCGCCTACGTTTCTCACCTGTCGCACATCAGTTCCTTCATGTTGGGAAAGACGGTCATTGAAAAAGAGAAAAACGAGCGCGATATTTTCGACATGGCAGGGAGTGGTTTTGAATCCACGGTTCGATTGGCGAAAAGTTCTCCGGCCATGTGGACGCCCATTTTCAGGCAGAATAAAGAAAATGTCATTGAAACGTTGAATGAATATATCCGAAACTTAGAACGCTTCAAGCAGCTGATGAAAGAAGACAATTTTGAAGCGATCTACGAGGAAATGGAGAACACCAACCACATTGGAAAGATTTTGAAGGGAATTAAGACCTAAAGGCGAAAAACCCCTGAAAGCAGCCACCCCTCCGGGGTTTCGTTGTGTTCGCGTTAGATCTCATCGGGTTGTACCCGATGTTTTGTTGAGCCAGCCCTCCGGGCTTATGTTGTTCATGCGCCAATTCCATATTTTTTTCTAGTCGATCTGATCAACTCCATATTCAAACCCCGAAGGGGTGACTTACCGAAGCACAGGCTGCACGTGTAAAAGTTCCGATCGAAGCTAATTTCAAACCTCAAACCTCTAAGAAGATAGCCACCCCTCCGGGGTTCCGCCGTGCCGACATTAAATCACATCGGGTTTCACCCGATGCTCTAGAGAGTCAGCCCTCCGGGCTTTGGTGGTTGATGCACCCGTTTCTGGCTCATTTTTTTTAGAGGATCCGATTAATTCCATTTCAAAACCCCAGCGGGGTGGCTCTCCGCAATTAATTTCAAACCTCTAAGAAGATAGCCACCCCTCCGGGGTTCCGCCGTGCCTACATTAAATCACATCGGGTTTCACCCGATGCTCTCGAGAGTCAGCCCTCCGGGCTTTGGTGGTTGATGCACCCGTTTCAGGCTCATTTTTTTTAAACGATCCGATTAATTCCATTTCAAAACCCCAACGGGGTGCCTCACCGAAGCACAGGAAACATGCCTGTGATGAAGGTTTGACCAAACAATTGAACCCTGAAAGGGTGACTAAAACCCCACACGACAACCTGGATAAATCCCCATCTTAAAACCCGTTAAAACCATCCCCAATGCCTGCGGTCGCCGCACGAAAGATTCCTATCTTTGGCCGCATGGCGGGAAATAGCTTGGGTACCCTTTTTAAGCTTACGACCTTCGGAGAATCGCATGGCGAGGCCATCGGAGGAATTATTGACGGATGTCCCGCGGGACTCCAACTTGATTTGGATGCCATCCAAAAAGAACTTGACCGACGGAAACCGGGCCAAAATGATTTGACCACCCAGCGCAAAGAATCGGATACCGTCCGCTGGCTCTCGGGAATCTTTGAAGGCAAAACGACGGGAACTCCCATCGCTTTCATTATCCCAAATGCCGATCAGCGTTCCAAAGACTACGGAAATCTCAAGGACGTTTACCGACCGTCTCACGCCGATTACGTCTACGAAGCCAAATACGGAATCCGCGATCACCGCGGTGGCGGCCGCTCATCAGCACGCGAAACGGCCTGTCGCGTGGCGGCCGGGGCTATTGCCAAACAATTTTTGCTGGCAGAAGGAATCGAAGTGAAATCATACGTGAGTGCCATCGGACAAGTAGAAGTGGATAAGCCGCATAGCGATCTGGATTTGACTGCCGTCGAAAATGAAGTGCGCTGTCCCGATCCATCTTCGGCAAAAGCCATGCGAACCGCTATCGAAAATGCCAGAGACGAAGGCGATACGCTGGGGGGAATTGTTACCGGTCTGGCCCTTCAAGTTCCTGCAGGATTGGGTGAGCCGGTCTTTGATAAACTCCATGCCGATCTGGGCAAAGCCATGCTCAGCATCAATGCGGTGAAAGGATTTGACATCGGAAGTGGATTCGCGGCAGCGAAGATGAGAGGGAGCGACCACAACGACGGATTTGAAATTGTGGACGGAAAACCTTCTACCAAGACCAATCACAGCGGAGGTATACAAGGCGGAATCTCCAACGGAATGGACATCGTGTTTCGAGTTGCCTTTAAACCCGTCGCCTCGATTGGAAAAAAGCAAAACACCATAACCCGAGAAGGAAAAGAAACTGAATTGGAAATAAAAGGAAGGCACGATCCCTGCGTGGTGCCACGAGCGGTGCCTATCGTCGAAGCGATGACCGCTTTGATACTTGCCGACCACATCTTGCGAAACCGTACGATACGTGTATGAATTCAGCCATTATAACTTTACTTACACAAAAAGGCACTACCGGCGAACTCCACCAGCCTGCCGGACAGGCTGGTGTGACCACTCAAAAGCAGATATGAACACATGAAAAAACTTGCTCTGCATTGGAAAATCATTATCGGACTAGTTCTGGGTATCATCTGGGCCTTCGTGGCCACTTACCTTAGCTGGAATGAATTCACCCAAAATTGGATTGACCCCTTCGGCGTCATCTTTATTCGCATCTTGAAATTCATCGCAGTTCCTCTGGTGCTTTTCTCCATCATGTCGGGTATCGCAGGATTGAAAGATGTTTCCAAACTAGGCAGGCTGGGTGCCAAAACCTTAGGCCTCTATCTTATTACTACCGTTACGGCCATAACCATTGGCTTGCTTTTGGTCAATATCATTCAGCCGGGCAGTTTTGTGGATGAAGAGTCGCGTATCAAGAACCGAATCTCTTACGAAACTTGGGCTGTTTCGAATGATATTGAAATTAAGGATAAAAAGTACTTGTCGGGAGATCCCGCGTACGCCAAATACCTTGATTCGGAAGCGCAGGAATTGGCTGATGAGCGAAGTTTGAGTGAGGCCACTGCCAAATTGCAGACGGCTGAAGCATCGAAAGATGAAGGACCCCTTCGGTTTTTGGTTGATATGGTACCTGAGAATATCATCCTTTCCATATCCGATAATGGTTTGATGCTTCAAGTCATCTTCTTCGCCATATTTTTCGGGCTTTGCCTGGCCATCGTTCCCGAAGAAAAGGTGAGTATGCTGAAATCGTTTATAGAAGGTACCAACGAAGTCTTCCTTAAGATGGTAGACATTGTCATGCGGGCAGCTCCATTTTTCGTTTTTGCCTTGATGGCAGGAGTGCTGTCCAATATGGCTGATACGCCCGCTGAAGTCTTTGAAATTTTTAAAGGTCTCGGTAGCTATTCCATAACCGTGGTGATCGGGTTGGCATTTATGATCTTTATTTTCTACCCCATCATTGCACGTACCGTGGTCAAGCCAATGACTTATGCGGGATTTTTCAAACGAATCAGCCCGGCGCAATTTTTGGCTTTTTCTACCAGTTCCAGTGCGGCTACCCTTCCGGTAACGATGGAGTGCGTGGAAGAGAACATTGGAGTGTCGAGGAATATTACGGGTTTTGTATTGCCCATCGGAGCTACCGTAAATATGGACGGAACAAGCCTCTATCAGGCGATAGCGGTAATTTTCTTGGCCCAACTACACATGGTTAATCTGGATTTGGGACAACAGCTTACCATCGTACTCACCGCTACGCTGGCCTCAATCGGTTCAGCAGCTGTACCTAGCGCGGGGCTTGTCATGCTAATCATCGTATTGCAAAGTGTAGGATTGAATCCACTCTGGATAGCAATAATATTCCCGGTTGACCGTATCTTAGACATGTGTCGTACCGTAGTGAATGTGACCGGAGACGCGACTGTTTCTACCGTTATTGCAAAAACTGAAAACGAACTTAATTACCGAGAGGATATATGAAAAAGGCTCTAAAAATTATCGCAATCATAGTGGTGGTCATCTTCCTGCTGCTGCTGATTTTGCCCTTTGTTTTCAAAGGAAAAATTGTGGAGTTGGTGAAACAACAAGCCAACGAAAACCTTCGGGCGAAGGTGGAATTCAACGATGTGAGTTTGTCGCTCATTCGAAACTTTCCGAATCTGGCGGTCAGCATCGAAGATCTCAGCGTAGTTGGAGTTGAAGAGTTTGATGGGGATACGCTGGCCCGAATTGCAGATTTTGCCGTGGTCATGGATGTGATGAGTGTGATCAACGGAGATGAAATTGTGGTGAAAAGCATTCATATCGATCAGCCGTATGTTATGGTGAAAGTGCTCGAAGACGGTACTGCCAATTACGATATTGCCATCGCCTCGGAAGACACAATCGCTCAAGATGAAAGCACGTCGGAGAGTGGACCTTTAAATCTCTCCATCAACGAATACAGCATTTCCAATGGAGTAATTATTTACGATGATGCCACATTCCCGATGCGAATGGTCATTGATGATCTGGACCACGTCGGAAACGGCGATTTCGCACAAGAGGTTTTCACCCTCAGCACGGAAACACATATCAAAGCCTTCACGCTGGATTACGACGGGATCAAATACGCCAGTGAGCTGAAGGCCGACCTTATGGCTGATTTGGCCATGAATTTTGAGACCATGCGCTTTGAGTTTATGGAGAACGAACTCGATGTAAATGCCTTGGTTTTGAATTTCGACGGATTTTTGGAAATGCCTTCGGATGATATCGTCATGGACATTTCTTTCGATACGGAACAGGCACAATTGACTTCCGTCATGAGCCTCATTCCCGCCTACTTTGCCCAAGACATGGATGGCGTGAACGCTACCGGAAATGTGATTTTGGACGGCTACGTTCGCGGAACATACAATGATGAGAGCATGCCCGGATTTATGGCCGAATTGAAGGTGGACAATGGATCAGTGCAATATCCGGATTTGCCAAAGAGCATTCAAAACATTGCCATAGACGCCAAGGTGGAAAGTCCCGAAGGAAATGACATGGACAAAATTACCGTAGACGTACCCAAGTTCCACATGGAAATTGGCAAAACGGCGGGTGAACCGAACACGGTGGATGCTTACCTCTATTTGCGCAACCCGATGTCAGACCCCAACATTCGTACGAAAGTAGATGCCGATCTGAACCTCGGCAGCTTCAAGGATGTGGTGCCGATGGAAGAAGACTTTGAGATGGCAGGAAATCTATCTGCTCATTTCAAATTGGATGGAAATCTGAGCGCCATCGAAAATCAACAGTTTAATGATTTCGAAGCTTCCGGGGCAGCATCTATGAATGACTTTATTTACAGCGATGCTTCGGTGGATGTGGCCTTGCCAATTGCCAAAGTTGATTTCACTCCTCAGCGACTGAATGTGGAGACCGTGAAGCTGATTTACGAAGAGATCAATATGGAGATGGATGGATACGTCAGTAATTATGTGACCTACGCCCTTAAAGACACTACGCTTCAAGGTGTGTTCAATTTTGCAGCTGACAAGATCGATGTCAACAAGTTCATGACAAGCGAAGAAGGAGCGGAAACTGCCGAAGTTGAGGAAGAGGTAGAAGGAGAGACGACGACAGCAGATACCTCTTCCGGTGTGGTGCCGATTCCGGCTAATCTCGATTTGGTTTTAAATGCTACAATCGGCGAGATTACGTACGATGATTTGATTCTCACTGATCTCAAAGGGAAGGTGACTCTTCGCAACGAGCGCGCTGAATTGGAGAATCTCACCGCCACAGGACTGGGTGGGACTATGGGCATTAGCGGAAGCTATTCCACCCAAGATATGGAAAAGCCTGCTTATGATTTTGCCTATGACATTAACGGTATTGAGATTGATCAGGCTTTCGCAACTTTCAATACGGTGAAGAAGATTGCACCGATTGCAGAACACGCCAAAGGAAAGATAAGCTCCGACCTCAATGTGAAGGGTCTGTTGGATCAAAAAATGGAACCGATCTACGAAACCATGCAGGGTCGAGGAACATTGCAAAGCGATAATCTGGTCTTGGAAGGCGGTCCGTTTTTGGAAAAGTTGTCAAACACATTGAAAGCACCTAGTCTGGCAAGACAAAGCATACAAGATTTAGATGCGACTTTCGTTATTGAAAATGGAAAGGTGACTACTGAACCATTCGACATCAAAATTGACGCGATGACTGCCAATGTAAGCGGTTGGGTGAGCTTCGAAGAAAAGATCGATTACTTGATGAAGATGAAGATTCCTCGGAAGGAGTTGGGCGGCGAATTCAACGACTTTGCCGAGGGGATGCTTTCACAGGCGAATGCTTTCTTGGGAGGGAATATGTCTCTGGGAGAATTTATCAAAATGAACGTATCTATTGAAGGCAGTTTGTATGACCCTTCCATCCGTCCGGAGTTTGCAGGAATGGATGGAGAAGGATCGGTAACCGACCAAGCGAAAGAAGCTGCAAAGGAGGTGATTGACGAACAGATAGACAAGGCGAAGGAGGATCTGAGTGAGAAAGCGGACGAGATTTTGGCCGATGCACAAAAGCAAGCCGATAAATTGGTTCAAGAAGCACAAAAGGCAGGTGATCGATTAAGGTCGGAGGCTGATAAGCAGGAGAAAAAACTGGAAGACGCAGCCAAGAATCCTTTGGCGAAAGCCGGTGCTAAAATCGCTGCTGACAAAACCAGAGAGGAGGCCGACAAAAAAGCGAATGATCTTGTGAAAGAAGCCCAAAAGCAGGCCGATAAGATTATGGCTGATGCCAGAAAAGAAGCTGATAAAATTAACGATTGACAAGAATTGCATGTTTTTCAGATCGCTTAAAGTCTTCTTTTGCTTTAGTGCACTTTTGATAAGTGCCGAAAGTGTCGCGCAAAATTGTGGGCCCTCTACTTCGCGTAAAGCGCAGAAGCTCTTGGATGATGCGATGAACAATTCAAAACTGGAGCTAGACGAAAGGATAGATATTTTCAGGAAGTCCCTCGAGGCCGACCCGGAATGTATAGAATGTCTTTTTGGAAAAGCACGAGCGGAGTACGGACTGGCTATGGAGCAGAATACCGGCTACGACCGAGCGTATAGAGATTTTGTCGAAGTGATTACTTCATGTCCGAAGTACCACGCGGATGCTTACTATTACTCGGGTATCATTGCCTATGCCAATCAGGACTATGAAAGCGCACAGAAGTATTTTGAGGGGTTTTTGACTTTTGATAAAGAGGGGGGGAAGATCTCACGCGACCATGAGGCCAAAGAAGGAGATATCGCCTCCGTATTGCCGGAAGTAAGATTCTACAATGATTTTTACTCCAATCCGGTTGAATATAACCCGAGGAGATTGGCCAATATAAACACCGACGCAGGAGAGTACTTACCAATGCTTTCTCCGGATAATGAGCTGATTTTCTTTACGCGTAAATCGAAGGAAAAGGCTAAAGGAGATTTGTATGCTCGAGAAATAGAACGGTTTATGATGGCTGAGCAAATTGGAAAAACCAATGAATATAGCAATGCCGAAGAGCTTCCTCCTCCCTTTAACGTGGGAGACAATTACGGAGGAATAACACTCTCACTTGACAACCGAGAGATGTTTATTACTGTTTGTAAACCTGTTTCATCAAATTATAAAAATTGCGACCTCTACGTGTCCCGATACCGGCAAGAGGCCAATGACGCGGGAAAGGTAATTTACAACTGGACGGGCTTGGAAAATCTCGGCGAGAATGTGAATACTCCCGACGGATGGGAAGCTCAACCTACTCTGTCAGCTGACGGGAACACGCTATATTTTGCCACCATCAGAGAAAACACCACCAAGGATAAAGAAGGAAATCCCACCATCGATATTTTTTACACGGAGCGGTCTCCGAGCGGCACATGGTCAAAAGCCAAGTCAATCGGCGATGTGATTAATACGGATGGGAATGACAAGAGTCCGGTGCTACATGCTGACAGCCGAACGATGTACTTTGCCAGCAATGGTCATTTGGGTGCCGGGGGATATGATATTTTTTACAGCAAGCAAGAAGAAGACGGAGGTTGGACACAACCAAAAAATATTGGGTATCCGGTTAACTCTCCTCAAGATGAACACGGGTTGGTTGTAAGCACTGACGGTAAGATCGCGCTTTTCTCGTCTTCCAATGTATCGTCTGCCAAAGGACTCGATATATTCGCTTTCGATGTTCCCAAAGAAGCAAGACCGGAGAAGGTTTTGATATTGAAAGGTGATGTAAAAAATTCGCAAGGTCAGTTGGTGACTGATGCCAAAATCGAGATTAAATACGCTGAGACCAAGGAAGTAAAAGAGGTGGACGTGGATGATTTGGACGGGACTTACGCTGCGGTAGTTAATCTCAGGAAAGATGAAGACGTAGTCGTAAGTGTTAAAAGTGACACTGACGATCTTGCCTTCAATACCCGCGTCTTTACCCTCGCCGACACTGCAGAAACCGTTCGCGATTTGAAGATGCAGGTGGAGAAACTCGAATCGGGAAAAACTTATAGAATGAACGATATCAGATTTGCCACGGGCTCTTCTGAAATTGACAAAGCCTCCAAATCGGTGCTTAAGGAATTTTCCGATTACCTCACCGACAATCCGACATATCAAGTTGAGATCTATGGCCACACAGACGATGTAGGTGATACCGAGGCGAATTTAATTCTCAGCACGGATCGGGCCTTTGAAGTATTCGGTTACCTGCAAGAATCGGGGGTTGATCCCGATCAAATGGATTTTAAAGGATTTGGCGAGTCCAAGCCATTGGTTCCAAATAAATCCGAAGAAGATCGAGCAATAAATCGGCGTACTGAGTTCAAGATTGTAAAGCGTTAATTACCTTTGCGATAAATTATTTAACCATGAGAAAACTACTATTAGCATTTGCACTACTCGGATTTTACGCTTGCGGCCAGATAACTGAAAACGCCGAAACGGAAACCGAATCAACTGAGCCGAAGATGGAAGTAGAATCCATTTCAATGAGTTATTACGGAGACACGATTACGACTGAGGGCGCGCTTCATCCCGAAGCTTTGATGGCTCAAATGGAAGGAAAGGATTCATTGGAATTGAAAGTTGAAGCCACTATCAACGAAACTTGCAAGATGAAAGGTTGCTGGATGACATTGGATATGGGTAATGGAGAACAAATGCGTGTTAATTTTAAGGATTACGGGTTTTTTGTTCCAAAAGAAGGTGTAAGCGGAAAGACAGCTGTGATTCAAGGAGTGGCCTATCGAGACACCCTGAGCGTGGACTATCTGCGTCACCTCGCCGAAGATGCTGAAGCAACTCCTCAAGAGATTGCGGCTATCAATGAACCTGAAGTGAGTATAAATTTTGAAGCGACGGGAGTCGTTATTAAGGATTAAGTTTCTTATT
>DATFKV010000490.1:0-15025 GCA_035268465.1 Cryomorphaceae bacterium
TCGAGCGCTTTATTGAACAGAACCGTTGCAAGTTTGGTCGCTCAAATTATTTACGAACTACTCCTCTTTCTATAAAATCCTTCCATGACTATGGAATGCGGAAGCGTGAGGACGGAAATTAGAATAAACACCAACAATAAATTGGAGATAGGGAGCCACCCCATATAAGCAATGAAAAGCAACAAGGCCGAGCCGAAGAGACTCAAAACCGTATAGGGCAACAGCAGTTTCAGAAATAGCCCCACAGAAAATCGGCTCCTGAGGTTCAACATAAAATCGTATTCATCCGATAGAACTTTGAGGGAATGGATCACGACAAAGAAAAGAGTGAATGCCGTCAAGATCGGGAATGCGATAAAACTGAATTGGATTAGACCCATCACAAAAACTTCGATAGCGGCACGCTCTACGGATAGGATTTTTTGGCTCAAGCCAAATCCCAAAACTCCCGTTACAACGACCGCCGATGCGATCAGCAAAACCAAGTAGAGGTTTGGATCCATCACGGCAGAGAGGTTTGCCATCTCTTCATTGGACCGCGCAATCTCCGCTATTTCGGCCCGATTGAAATAGATCAGTCCCGACAATACGGTGCTCCCCCAAGAGAAGTACAAGATGGGTTTCAGCTTTCGCGAAAGTTTGAGGTCAGCAAACTGGGATTGCCCGAAGTGATAGGCTGAGAGCGCCAAAAACAAAGCCATGCTCGCAGCGGGTGCCATGAGCCATAGGATAACGTATAGGCCTATCAGTCCTAGGTAAAATATATAAAACACCACCGGAGACCAGGATGACTTTTCCAAAAAGAGGATATGATCAATGGCTCCGTGAGGAATTCCCAAAAGCGCTATGAAAGCAATGGCCGGTACGACCTGAATGGTGGTGTTGAATTCGCTGACACCCGAATAAAGGGCCAACAAAATGAAGAAACAAGAAATGAATACGAAGGTAATCTTGTTCATGGAAGATCGATAGGTACGCTTATAACCTAAAAAGAGGGGGTTTTGTTTCTTGAGTTTCCGAAAGATACCGGCGCATTCGAGCACCATTGTGTCAATGGTCCGTTTCCCGATTGTTCAGAGTCTTGTTAGTGCATTCTTCCTTCAAATCTCTTCTCGATAGAATTTTCCTTCTCCCGATTACTCTTAATATCGAGATCCTGAAAATCACCAGAGGTGACAAACTATCCCAAGGTTCACATTAATGAACCGCTGTCTGTTCGAGTGATTTTGAGGCACGAAAAATCGTATCGAGAACACGTTGCAGGCAAATCTCCCTTCGAAAAGCTTCTCGATACTATTTTCCTTCATTCTTCAGGAAAATCACTCGAAGTGACAGAGCTCCGTATTATTAAATTCAAGACTGTCTGCCACTTCGAGTTATTTTTGACGCAGGAGAAAATTGTATCGATTTGTCAGTTCGAGTGATTTGCGACGCAGGAGCAAATTGTATCGAGAACTATTCTCTTATTGTTGAGCTCAGCAATTTCGTAATACTTTTAAGCGCGTTGGTTCACTTTCTTTTTTAAGCAGCGTAGAGTGACCTTTCTTCGTTACCATGAAAATCACGAAAAGACATATCCGATATTTATTGATTGTCTCTCAGGCACTGGTTTGGGTGGCAATTATTTGGGCCACTATTCCCATCTCGACCCGACGAGCTGTAGATACGATGGAGACACTCACGATTCCCGAGATCATCTGGGTTTTCATTCCATACATCGTTCTGATCAATGTGAATTGGTATTACCTCGCTCCTCGATTTCTTAAAAAAGGAAGCTACAGAAAGTATGCGCTCTTTGTGGGGGCGTTGATTCTTGTTTGTGCCACCGCAGCAGCGCTCAATCAGTCTTTTATGGAGCAGAATGACCTCTGGCTGATCTTCGGTGAATCCGAACGTGAGCTGCTAATCCCCGGCATATTCACCATGACTTACGTCTTATTTGTGGTCTATATCTTATCCATGCCTTTTTATTTATCCCTGGGCTGGTTCGACCAACAAAGCAAAATCGACAAACTGGAAAGCGAGAATCTCAGAACGGAGCTGGACGGTTTGAAAGATCAGATTAACCCGCATTTCTTTTTCAATACCCTGAATAATCTGTACGCGCTTACCCTCAGCAATTCTGAAAAAGCCCCTGAGGTGATTTTGAAACTCTCTGAACTGATGCACTACGTGATCTACGACGGAAGCAAATCATCCGTAACGATCCAAGAAGAAGTGGATTACCTCGAGAGCTATTTCGACATCCAAAAGCTGCGACGCGATCAGCAAGCCGAAATACGTTTTGAATCGCAGGTGGATGACTCCTCTACTCGTATTGTGCCGCTGCTTTTTATCAATCTGCTGGAAAACGCTTTCAAACACGGCACCGATTCCATGACGAAAGGCGGAACCATTCTTTGCACATTGCTGATGGAAAATAGAAAACTCACCTTCAGATTAAAAAACAGATACGAAGGGTACAATTCCAAAGAGGAAGGTTTGGGATTGACAAACTTAAAACGACGGCTTGCTCTGGCTTATCAAAACAGCCACTCCTTGACCATTACCGATGAAAATGGCATCTTCGATGTCTCTCTTGTAATCGATAAAACGGATGACCTACCTCATAGTTGACGATGAACCGCTGGCACACGATGTTGTACTGAGCTATGCCAAAGAGATCGACTTTTTAGAACTCGCTCATCAGAGTTACAACGCCATCGATGCAATAGAGTGGCTGGAAAAACACACGGTCGACTTGATCATTCTCGACATCCAAATGCCAAAGATTACCGGATTGTCTATGCTAAAGCTGCTGAAAGAAAAACCGGATGTCATAATCTCATCGGCGTATGAGGAATATGCCTTGGAAAGCTTTGACCTCGATGTGGCGGACTATTTGCTCAAGCCCTACACGATGGAGCGGTTTTATAGCGCCATTCAACGGGTGAAGAAAAGACGGTCGGCGACCGAAAACAAGGAAGAACCGGCAGCAGCTTTCTTTGTCAAAGGAGATAAAAAACACCATCAATTGCGATTCGATGAAATAGAATATGTGGAAGGCTACGGGCAGTACTGCAAGATTCACTATCGAGGCGAGGTGATTTTAACGTTGGAGCGCCTCTCCAAGCTTGAGGAGGCCCTTCCGGTAAACGATTTCTTACGCGTACACAAATCTTATATCGCGGCGATACCCAAAATTCAATCCATCAGCGGCAATATGATTGAGCTGGAGAATGCGAAGATTCCTATTGGCCAATCTTATCGAAAGTCAGTGAAGGAAGTGTTGAGATTGAAATGAGGCTGGAAATGTTGGTTCCAATCTTATCATTTGAGGTTGTTTCTATCTCCCGATGATTAGAAAAGCGCTCACAAATGTTACTTTCGAATGTTCAATTAAAAGATGCTGAAACTCCAATGAGACGATTACTCTCCTTCTCCTGTTTGTTATTTTTCCTTTCTGTCTCAAGCCAAGACAAGGGTGATGTAGATTATATCAAAAGCAAAAACATAAGCGAGGACTTCTTAAAGGAGAGATTCGAAAACGATACAGTAAAGACCTATTATGATGAACTTGGAGAAATAACAAATCAAGCCTATGCCGAATTTTACAAATTGACATGGAAAGAGGACACGATTTGGAACGTGAACAAATACAACATGGCAAATCAATTGCTAATGAGAGCATCGTATTCCGTCCAAGACTTGGAAATTAAACATGGTGAATTTGAGTCGTACTACGACAATGGCAGCCGTGCCAGCAGCTGTTTATATCGAAATGGTTTCATCGTGGATGTCTACTTGGAATGGAATGAAAACGGGAATCTGAGTATGGAGGGCAGGTACGCAGACAGCCTGTCATTTGATCAAAGGGTTGAAATTCATAAATTCAATAAAAGTGCGATCTTTCCCGGTCAGACGGATTCTTTATCGGTCAAGGATGGCGTATGGGAGTTTTACCATTTTAACGGATTGTTGAGCGCAGAGGAAGAATACGATAAAGGAAAACTTATTTCAGCCAATTACTTTGAGGAAGACGGCAAGCCTGCGGCGAGTAATGCTATTGTGGAAATTATGCCCGCCTTTCCCGGAGGTATAGAAGGGTTAATGAAATACCTCAAAAAGAATGTCAAGTATCCCAAACAGGACAAACGAAGCGGAAAAGAAGGATTGACGATGGTCAGTTTTGTTGTAAACAGAGATGGGTTAGTACAGGATGCTAAGGTGATCAAATCGGCAACTCCATTAATGGATGAAGAAAGTTTGAGAGTAGTTAATTCTATGCCGAAATGGACTCCGGGAAAGAAAGAGAACCGCAGGATAGAATTAGAATTCAATCTTCCTATCCAATTCCAAATCAGGTAAGTCATCAATATGAAAAGCCTCTCATCTTCCTCACTGATTTTTCCATCGGGTCACTCCATGAAGAACCGCTTTATGCTGGCCCCGATGACCAACACCCAAAGCCACGCTGACGGGACTCTTTCGGACGACGAGTACCATTGGCTAACGATGAGGGCCGAGGGTGGCTTTGGCTTGACCATGACCTGCGCCTCTCATGTGGCCAAGCTCGGACAGGGCTTTCCGGGGCAGCTTGGCATCTTCTCCGACAAACATATCGAAGGACACCAAAGACTGGTTGCAGGTATAAAAGCCCACAACAGTCTGGCGGTAATTCAACTCCAGCACGCGGGAATGCGCTCTCCCGAAGAGCTTATTGGCGAAAAGCCACTGTGCCCTTCAAACAACGAAAAGACGGGCGCTCGGGCCATGTCGCTCACCGAAGTGGAACAACTGCGCGATGACTTTATTGCCGCCGCACTGAGAGCCAAAGCGTGTGGCTACGACGGCGTGGAAGTCCACGGTGCGCATGGGTATATCCTTACGCAGTTTCTCAGCAGTGAAATCAATCACCGCACCGACCGTTACGGTGGCAGCTTGGAAAACCGCGCCAGGCTGATGTTTGAAATCGTCAATGCCATCCGCGAAAAATGCGGCAAAGATTTCCTTCTGGGCATTCGGCTTTCGCCCGAAAGATTTGGGATGAAACTTGGTGAAGTGAAAGAAGTGGCTCAGCGATTTATCAACGAAGGAAAAATCGATTTCCTGGACATCTCACTTTGGGATAGCTTCAAGCTTCCCGAAGAGGAAGACCAACAAGACAAAAATCTGCTGCAGCACTTCGCCGAGCTCCCGAGAGGAGAGGTAAAACTGACGGTAGCCGGACAAATCAGAACGGGAAAAGAGGTGCAACAAGTGCTCGAGGCTGGCATTGATTTCGTCACGATAGGCCGCGCGGCTGTCCTCCATCACGACTTTCCACATAGGGTTTTGGAAAACCCCGACTTCACCCCTACTCCCACACCCGTTTCGAAGGCCTACCTTCGGAGAGAGGGGCTGGGAGAAAAACTGATCACGTACATGAAACGCTGGCCTGATTTTGTAGCAGATTAATATGAAAAAACTCAAGAAAGGACTCACACGCGGATTGCTATCCTTGGGATTTTTGGTCCTATTGATCGTCATACTTTTTGGTCATTCCGACATTCCTCTGGAAGAGCTCAAATCGAAATATACCTTGGAGTCGTCCGGGTTCTTGCCCATAGATGGTATGGAGGTGCACTACGCCGATGAAGGAAATGTGGAGGATTCCATCCCCGTAGTTTTGATACACGGAACGGGTTCAAGCCTCCACACCTTTGAAGGATGGACAGAGAGATTAAAGCGAGAGCGTCGCGTCATTCGACCCGACCTGCCCGGTTACGGCCTGACGGGTCCCTTTCCCGATAGGGATTATTCAATGGAGAGCTATGTCGACTTTTTAAAGGTCTTTTTGGATAAGCTGGAAGTCGATCAATGCGTTTTGGCCGGCAACTCCTTGGGTGGCGGAATAGCCTGGCGATTCGCCGCTGAACATCCCGAAAGCGTCCATAAACTAATATTGATCGATGCCTCCGGCTATGCGGACAAAGCACAAAGTGAACCGATCGCTTTCGAAATAGCCAAAATCCCCGTCATCAAAAATGCGTTCAAATTTATCACACCTCGCTTCGTGGCCAAATCGAGCGTAGAAAATGTCTATGCCGACAAGAGTCTTGTGACCGAAGACTTGGTAGACCGCTACTTCGATCTGACCTTAAGAGAAGGAAACCGCCAAGCTTTTGTAGATCGATTGGCAGTAGAGAAAGACACCACGGCTACACGTAGAATACCTTCCATCGAGATCCCGACCTTGGTGCTTTGGGGCTCAGAGGATCAACTCATTCCGGTCGAATCGGCCCGTCGATTTCACGCCGATTTGCCCAATGATACCTTGGTCATTCTTCCCGATTTGGGCCATGTGCCGATGGAAGAGAATCCTGAGAAAAGTTTTGCGGCTCTGCGCGCTTTCCTCAAGGATTGAATGGATAATGATTCACTCAATATGCAAACAATGGTGGAGAGAGTCCCGTTGATATCATTAAATGGATTGTTACGAAAATATACTATCTTGATTGTCTCGTGGGTTCAGTTATAAACAAGTCGATCTTCGTGCTCCTCTTTCTGCTTTCGCAAGCAGCGTGGAGTCAGCCCATCGATCATTGGGAGGCAGCAGTCATTGCAGAGCAGGAATGGGCTTACCGAATGGGAGGTTCTGAACCTCCTACCGCTTGGAATCAGCCTGACTTTAACGACGACGAATGGACTACCGGCCAGGGAGGAATAGGTTATGACGATGGCGACGACAATACTGTGATCGAGCCAACTGTTTCATTGTATTTAAGGCTGGAATTTGAGATAGTAGATACCGCAGCAATTAGCGCAGTTTCATTCTATGCGGACTTTGACGATGCCTTTGTGGCCTATCTGAACGGCGTTGAAATCGCACGATCAAATATCGGCACGATCGGAATTGCTCCGACTTACGACCAGACGGCTACAACTTTCCGCGAGGCACAACTCTACCAAGGCGGGCTTCCCGATGAGTTTTCCCTCTCGCATCAACAGCAGAATGACCTGCTGAACAACGGCACAAATACACTCGCTATACAGGTGCACAATGTGGGCTTGAATTCTTCAGATTTATCCGCTTTGTTTTTTTTACTCGTTGGTATAAACGATAGTTCAAACTCATATCAGCCCGTGCCGGACTGGTTCATTCCACCATTTGCATCCTCAAATTTACCGTTGATATTTATCAATACGGATGGAGTTGAAATTCCCGATGAACCCAAAATCGATGCCTGGATGGGGATTATTGACAATGGTTCCGATCAGCTCAATTTTTTGACGGATAGTTTCAATGATTACAATGGAAACATCGGTATTGAAATCAGAGGCTCATCCTCGATTCTTTTTGAGAAAAAAAGTTATGCGGTGGAAACGCGACTTCCCGACGGTGAAAACAACAACGTATCGATTCTGGGTATGCCCGCAGAAAATGACTGGGTCTTAAACGGACCGTATAGCGATAAAAGCCTGCTTAGAAACGTATTGTCATTTCACATCGGAAGATCTATGGGACGATATGCTCCGCGCACCAGATTTTGCGAGGTTTTTATCAATGATCAATACCAAGGAGTGTATGTGCTGATGGAAAAAATCAAGAGGGATGACAACCGAGTGGATATTGCCACTCTCAATCCCGAAGATCTTTCCGGCGACGAACTCACGGGTGGATATATCTTTAGTGCAGACCGTGATGACGAGGGCCCTGAAAGTGGCTGGTATTCGCCGTATACTGATATTTTATTTTACAAATACCAGGACCCCGATTTTGACGAATTGGCACCTGAACAAAAAGCGTATTTGAGCAACTACTTTACCGATTTCGAGGAGGTGATGGATGCCTCTCCCTCAGCGGATGTTTACGAGGAATACATAGATGTGCCGTCCTTTATCGACTACTGGATCGCGACTGAGATTTTCAAGCATATTGATAACTTCAAGTTGAGCTTTTACATGTACAAAAAGAAGGACAGCAACGGAGGTAAAATCCACTTTGGACCGCTTTGGGATTTGAATCTAGGATATGGGAATTTTGATTTTGCTCAAGACCCGGGCCCTGAGGGATGGTCATATATTTGGGCATCGTTCGGAATCTTACGTCCGGAGTGGGTGTACCATTTATCGGAAGATCCGGCCTTACAAAACCAGATCAATTGCCGTTGGAAAGAACTTCGTTTGCAGAGCTTGCACACCGACAGTTTGATGCAGTTTATAGACGAGAAAGTTTCGTTTTTGGAAGAAGCCCAGAATCGAAATTTCGAGCGTTGGCCGATACTTGGAAATTATGTGTGGCCCAATGCTTTTGTAGGCGAAACCTATCAAGAAGAAACCAACTATTTGCAAATTTGGCTCAGTCAAAGGCTAAATTGGATGGATGAAAATATGTTAGGTGATGACTGTCTCTTTCTTTCCACCAATGGTGACCCGCTGATGGATTCACCCATCGCGATTTTCCCGAATCCTTTTCAGGAGGAAGTCACTTTCAAACTAAACATCGACTCGCCGGAAGGAGCACATCTAACCCTTTTTGATCCCTTGGGTAAAACGATTTTGGAAGAAGATTTGCATGGGAATACTCCTCAATCCTATTCACTGAGGTATTTATCAACCGGACTCTATTTTTTCCGGCTGACGAGAAACAATCAGATTATAGCATCGGGAAAACTGGTGAAAGAGTAATCGACTTAACCAGGTCACAAAGTCATCGCAAAAAGAAAATTGTTTTGGTGAACCAATAAGATGAGAAGCACGAGTAGAATCATCATCGGCTGTATGTCGTGGGGCCAATGGAGAAAGGAACTTTCTAATAAAGAACAGACTAATCTGATTCAGTTTTGCCTCGAAAATGGCCACGACACTTTTGACCATGCCGATTTTTATGGAGACTACATTTTGCTCCGGAATGTTGGGTTATGGGCGAAAATAATGCACCCGATGTCTCTGTGCAATTGTCACCGGATGCCACAAAAGATACTACAGTGAAGGTTTTTGAGAAAGATCTTCTACCCCATTCGTTTAGGTCTCATCCCAAAAGGCACCCTCAAAAAAGACACTTTTTTGATAACAAACTCATAAAGCACCCAACAAGACAGACCGGTTGCTACTACAATCAAAACGAATTTCGGAAAAGGGTCTATTGCCAATGGTAACACCAGAGTGGAAACTCCATACAATACAGCCATGTGAATAATATACACCGGATACACGGCATCAGAAAAGTAAGACAGGCTCTTACTAGGGCGGTTTAAATAGGAACTTGCCAATCCGAATAGTGAGAATATCCAAAGATTTGACTCAATCGCCAGCAAATAGTTCGGGGAGGAATTGCCAAAGATCGTCAGTCTAATCACAAAGAGAGAAACGGCCAATCCCAAGTAGAGATACTTCCACTTTGAAACGGTCGGCCAGAAAGTCTCTCCCGCATAGACCAAGATAAATCCAAAAAGGAAAGCCAGAAATCCAATGGCGTATCCGTGGAGGCTCTGGGCATACATCGAAAATACGTGAGGATCTAGAATCAATGCTTCGAGCACGAAGAATACGGTAATCGAAAAGATACCTATCGGATTTCGAAAGAGACGGTTCAGGAGGATCTTGAATTTGTTCTTAGGATGCAAAACCAACCATCTGAACAGCGGAAATAAGATCGATAGATAGATTACCATATTCCCCAAGAACCAAAGGTGAGCCGGATGAGCCATGTAGGTCAATGGTTGATTGTAGAACTTCTGGAAAATAAAGATATGCAGCGGAACAATGGCAACGATTCCAAAGAGGTAAGGGAAAAGTATGCGCTTCGCTCTGTCAAGAAGTAGCTCTTTGATGCTGCGCCGCTGCATCGCAAAATACACTCCCATTCCGGACACGAAAAAGAGCAGTGGAATTCTCCAAACATTGAGGAATGACATGGGTACCCAAAGTTGCTCGAGCATATCATCGCTTCTGACGAAACCGATAAAAATGGCCCAAGGCTGAAAAACAATTGCGATGTGATAAATCAATAGTAGAAAGATGGCAATCACTCTCAGCCAGTCAATGTCGTATCTCCTTTGATGTGTCATTGTTCCGTTGTATTTAATGATCGATTCCTATCGAAGCATATCTGCAATTACGGGTCTCGTCTTTTCCAAGTAATCCATATCGATTACTACACCCATTGGGCCCAATTGAGCTTGGATCATCTCGTATGCGGGTTTTATCACTTCAAAAGGCGCCGTTACGATTTCCCGTGGTGTAGCATCATAGTTGTTTTTGATGGTCTTGTCGGCGTTGGCATCCAGAAGCATTTGAACCATTTTCTTTCGGCAGAAAAAAGCAGCTGAGTGAAGAGCGGTAGAGCCGTCGTTGTTCTTTGAGCTCAAATCTGCTCCGGCCTCTACCAGCGCTTTAGCGATTTCAAAGTTATTGAACGTTATGGCGCTGATCAGCGGGGTTGATCCGCTCATCGGCTCTTTGATGTTAAGGTCAGAACCGGCATCAATGTGCTGTTTTACCGCATTTAGATCGCCTTGAAATACCGCAGTGTGGATGTCCACAACAGGAATCTCTTGTTTCGAGGTTTCTTTTTCGGAATTTGTACTTTCGGAGCAGGCGGGTAAAACGACCAGTATTAGTAAAAGAGCAGCCAGAATTCCTTGTGTTGTTGTTTGAATAGTTTTCATAATTATTTGGATTAAAAGTTTGATGGGTCAAATATCCGGGATTAGGATAGCTCTGGTGTAAAAGGCTTGTAGCGGTTTATAAAAACTTTGGTCCGAGAGTAAAAACTATGATGCACCAGTATAAATTATGACGCAAGTGACTCATTTTTCTATACATTCGGACTTATAAACCCTCGTATTGGAAGAGAATCAAAACGTGCCAAGAGACTTCCTCTCAAAGACGGAAAAGATCATTTTAGAGAATCTCTCTAATGATCAATTTGGTGTTTCTGAATTGGCAGAAGCGCTGCACATGAGCCGTTCCAACCTCCTCCGAAAAATCAAGAAGGGAACCAACCTTTCTGCAAGTCAATACATCCGAAAGATTCGTCTTAACGAAGCCATGGAACTACTCAAGAAAGGAGAGCTCAATGTTTCGGAAGTTTCTTATCGAGTAGGTTTTGGAAGCACTTCCTATTTCATCAAATGTTTCCGAGAAGAATACGGCTATTCTCCCGGGGAAGCAGGCCGCAAAGAAGATCGTGAAAGTGCGAGAAACAGTGGAAGAAAGCGGCAATTGGTCGCTATCATGTTTACTGATATTCAAGGGTATACTGCCTTAATGCAAAAGGGTGAAGACAGAGCCATTTCTTATCGTGAGAGACATCGGGAAGTCTTCGAAACTGCCACCAAGAAATACAACGGTAGAATACTTCAGTATTATGGAGATGGAACCTTGAGCACGTTTCAAAGTGCAGTAGATGCCGTGCAATGTGCCATAGAGATGCAGCTCTCCTTCACGAGAGAAGAGCCCGTTTTGCCCATCCGTGTTGGAATTCACTCCGGAGACATACTGGTTTCCGATCAGGATATTGTCGGTGACGGAGTGAACGTTGCAGCGCGAATTGAGTCATTATCAAAAACAGGAAGCGTCTACATATCTGACAAGGTCTACGACGAAATAAAAAATCACTCCAAGTTCATTACCGCTTCGAAAGGGGTACATAACCTCAAGAATGTCACCAAACCGATTGAAGTTTATCAGGTATCGAACCGCGAGCTCGGAGGAATTGAAGCTACCGAAGAAGTAGCTCCGAAGAATACTAAGAAAGGATCCATATTTAAATGGTTGGCTTTGGCATTAACCCTTATTATGATGGCCGCATTGGCTTACTTTTCAGGCGTTTTCAATAAAGACTCTGATCAAATAATCATGAACATCGATGCAGATAAGTCTATTGCGGTGCTGCCATTCATCAATGAAAGCAACGATCAAAATAACCTCTACTTCGTCAATGGGCTGATGGAATCTACACTGAGCCAGTTGCAGTTGATTGAAGACTTGAGAGTAATTAGCCGAACCTCATCGGAGAAGTACCGAAAATCGGGAAAATCGCTTCCGGAAATTGCCTCAGAGCTCAACGTGAACTATATCGTAGAAGGAAGCGGGCAGAAGTCAGGCGATCAGGTTCAGCTCTCCATACAGCTGATCGATGCGCGAAACGACCGGCAAATCTGGTCTGAGCGATTCGTTCGGGAGTTCACCGACATCTTTGATCTGCAAAACGAAATAGCACTCAAAATCACCAATTCAGTCCAGGCCTCAATCACTCCCGCAGAGCTCGAACGTTTGGAAGAACGACCAACGGAAAACGTCACTGCTTACGATTACTTCTTGCAAGCTTTAGAGCCATTCAACCTGCGTACTCAAGAAAGTTTATTGGAGGCCATAGCGCTTTTCGAGAAAGCGATTTCATACGATAATGAGTTTGCTCTGGCTTACGCCAATATTGCCATTTCTTACTACCTGCTGGACATGAACCAGATGGAAAAGCAGTACACCGATAAGATCAATTCATACTCTGATCAAGCGTTATTGTACAATCCCAAATTAGCTGCCAGTCTTATCTCCAAAGGGTTTTATTACCTCCAAACCAAGGATGTAAAGCTGACCCTTTCCCATTTTGAAAAAGCCTTAGAATACAATCCAAATTCTGTGGTGGCTCTTCAAATGCTTGCTGACTTCTATGCTTTTCGCTTGCCCAATACGAGCAAATACCTTGAATATGCCCTGAAGGGAATTCAGCGAAATAACCTAAACTCCGATTCTACGGCTCAAAGCTACAGTTACTTGACTCTCAGCAATGCCTTAGTCCAGTGTGGATTCTTCGATGAAGCATTGGAATATGTGAATCTGTCTTTGGCCTACGATTCTACCAACTTTTATGCTCCGCATCTCAAGATTTTCGTGCTTTTTGCGAAAGACAATGACGTAGTTCGCACACAGAGTATGCTTGTCGATTTGTGGGAACAAGACACCAACCGTATTGATATCTTGAAAGATATAACCAAAATGCACTGCATCGATGGAGACCTTGAAGAAGCCATGCATTATGCAAATAAGTTTGTCGCTATTCGCGATGCACAGTTTTCCGTTGCTTTTGCCGGAGAAGACATCAACCTAGCCTATATATTTCGAGAAAACGGCGAACCGGAAAAGGCCGAGCGCTTTCTGCAGACTTTCAAGACGTATTGCCATCAAGATCGAACCATCTACAAAAGTGCTCTAATGGCTTTGCTTTATGCTTATGAGGGTGAAGAAGATCGATCCATTGAAGAATTGAAAGTGTTTGCAGAACAAGACAATTTCCAATATTGGTTTCTGCTGATGGATCAAGATCCGCTGATGCGATCAGTGGCAAAGCACCCCGAGTTTCCGGAAGTGTTTGAAGACATCCAAGAAGTGTTTTGGAACAACCACGATCAGCTAAAAGAGACTTTGGAGTCTGAAGAGTTAATTTGAATCAAATTGTGATGAGCTCACCTTAAGTTGATGTTCTCCAGCAATCCTTTCGTTCAAACAAATCATCCAATTAGCACAATGCATTGACGGTTGATTGGCTTTGTGTTTGTGGAGAATTATTCTTCGAATCTTGACTTTTTTAACTACAACTCGAAAGTTCACCCCTAAGTAAATCTGTGCCTCTACGAAAACTCGTTTTTTCTTACCAATTTCGATATGGTAGCCAAGATGATAGGAAGTATATAGTTTAAAATCATTTCCAATTTTATCACCGTCCGGATCCAAATAGGTTTGAAATTGCGGTAAACTTCAATAGTTGCAAATAGGCCCTTCCAGAGCATGCGTTGGTACGGGATTATGGGTATCATATTTTCGATTGATTCCTGCTATTTAGAGCCTCACCATTTTTTCCTTGACAATCGTCTTCTGAATGCGCTAGAGCCGTGACCGCAAAATTTGGAGCCTGTCACAGAATTCTTAAAATCTCGAGAGAAGTAGTAGATTCATTCCAAATTCAAAAAAGGCCTTTAAAATGAAATCTAAAATCATTATCGGATGCATGTCGTGGGGCCAATGGGGAAAGGAACTTTCTACCAAAGAACAGACTGATCTGATTCAGTTTTGCCTCGAAAATGGCCACGACACTTTTGACCACGCCGATATTTATGGAGACTATACCACCGAGGAAGCGTTTGGAAACGCCCTGAGAGAAAGCCGTGTTCGCCGTGAAGAAATTCGATTGATCTCCAAATGCGGGATCCAACACGATGGAGATACCCGACCGAACAGAGTGAAGCATTACAATTACTCCAAAGACTACATCATTTGGAGTGCGGAGCAATCGCTGAACAACCTCGGGACAGACTACCTCGATACTTTTCTGCTTCACCGCCCTAGCCCGTTGATGCACCCCGACGAAATTGCCGAGGCCATCACGCACCTTCAAAAATCCGGTAAAATCAAGGAATTCGGAGTCTCTAACTTTACCCCTTCCCAGATTGGGTTACTTTCAGACAAGGTTAAAGTCTCGGCAAACCAAGTGGAGTTCTCGCTCACCCAACCCTCCGCTATGGAGGATGGCACCTTTGACTTTCTTCTCCAAAACGGCATTCGCGCGATGAGCTGGAGTCCTTTAGGCGGTGTTTTCAAAAAGCAAAACGAACAAACCCAACGGGTGAAAAAGGTTTTAAATTCACTTACCCACAAATACCAAACGACAGAAGATGTGCTTCTTCTCGCATGGATTCTAAAGCATCCCGTAAAGGTTTCGCCCGTCATTGGCACCACCAACCGCGACCGCATCAAAAACAGCAGTCGCGCGTTGGAGCTAGATATGGAATTGGAAGACTGGTTTATCCTCTTGGAGGCGAGTCGAGGGCATAAGGTAGCGTGACCAAGCAATCTAGAAGCATGCCAGCTCTACAAGGCTTGGCAGCCTTTCTTTAAACAGTGTCTGATAAAGTCACAATACAATCATTATCTGTTGATAAATAAGCGCATAACTGCCATTCTTATCGTCATTTACAGTCCTTTTTGATACTCAGACAAGCCCATTCCCAAAACAGAGTTGAATGTGATACAAGTCACCATCTATGAGCCTGTAAGCCAATAC
>DATFKV010000491.1:0-5749 GCA_035268465.1 Cryomorphaceae bacterium
GCGGATTTGTGCTCTGCGAAGAAGATCGCGAAGAAGATGAATGGTGGTTGAGTCAGGAAAATGGTTTTTCCCATGGGCTCTTTTTACCCAATGTCAATGATTATGCCCATGCCCACCTGTACGAAGGTTGGCTGAAAAAGGACGATTTCAGAACCGTTCAGCTGGAAGGTGATGACTTGCAGGTGCACTACGACTGGCTGATGGAAATTCCTGTTGCCAAAAGCATTTTTGATGAAATGGAAGCGGCCGGTATGGAACGCCCCGAATGGCAGAAATTGCACGCGGCTTATTTTTCCAAGGGGTATCTGGTCATCATCACCCGCGAGCCCTGTCCCGAAGACGCCATTTTTAAACGCTTTGCCCAGGTGTTTGACCTGACTTACACGCGCTTTCTCGATCTCCAAAAAGCGGAAGCGCAGGCAAGAGAAGCCCAAATCGAAAACGCGCTTGAAAAGGTGCGTTCCAGATCATTGGCCATGCACAACAGCGACGAGCTCAATGAAGTGGTGAAGGTATTGTTCGAAAAAATGACGGAGCTCAATATTCCATCCACAGCCGTAAGTATTCAGACTTTTTCAGAAGACTCCAGGGATATGCAGTGTTTCGTGTGCGGTGATGTGGGCACCGGCATGGTCATCAATCAGTATCTCTTGCCCTATTTCGACCATCCCATCCTTAATGATTACATCGGTGCACATAAAAAGGGTCTGGACCATTATGTGGGTACCTATTCCAAAGAAGTGAAAGACAGCCTGTACGAAGTGGTGCTTGGGCTTCCCGAATTGAAGGATATACCGGCTGAAGTAAAGGCGATGATCAGCAAAAGTGAATTCTACGAGATTACCATGGTGCCGGCCAAAAAATCGACGCTGGCAGTGAATGATTTTCACGGAAACCCTTTGTCTGAAAGTCAGATCGCCATTTTAAAAAGGTTTGCGAAGGTGTTTGATCAGGCCTACACCCGATTCCTTGATCTCCAAAAAGCCGAAGCGCAGGCCAGAGAGTCCCAAATCGAAAACGCGCTGGAAAAAGTGCGCTCTCGATCTCTGGCAATGCAAAGCCCCCATGAGTTGATTGACGTGGCTCAATTGCTCCGTGAAGAAATGGGAGCTTTGGGTGTGGAAGAACTGGAAACCAGCTCCATCTTCATTCTCGAAGATAGCAGTGGGAAAGCACAGTGCTGGTTCACCACAAAGGATGCAGATAATCCTGATAAGTCGGTTTCTGACCAGATTACCATCAACTTGCAGGACACTTGGGTGGGTAGGCAGATGAATGAATTTTATGCCTCCGGGCAGGACACAACTTCCATCCTGACGAAGGGTGAGCACCGGGTGGAGTGGTTCCGCTATATTGAGCAGAATTCTGACCAGCTTGGAAAAACTGAGTTTTTCGAGGGCACTATTCCGGAACGGACCGTCCATCTCTGTAAATTCCCACATGGATTTTTAGGAGCAGCCTCTCCCGGCAAAATTTCGATCGAGAGCTGGGATCTGATGAAGCGGGCTACCGGTGTCTTTTCATTCGCCTACACCCGTTTCAGAGATCTTCAAAAAGCAGAAGCCCAAGCCCGAGAAGCAAAAATTGAAGCTGCACTGGAAAAAGTGAGAAGCCGATCTTTAGCGATGCACAAGGCGGATGAGTTGAAGGACGTTGTCCTGGTGTTGGTTGAAAAATTACAGGAACTGGACGTTGTATTGGATGCCAATGGAGTCATTCTATGCACTTACTTCAAAGATTCAAGAGATGTAGTGCACTGGATCGCTTCTCCCGACTTCAGCTTTGCCGGCCGTTATCACTTGCCGTATTTCGATCACCCCATTTTTAGTGATGCCTGGGAGTCCAAAGAAAAGGGCGATGAATACTTTTCAAAAGCCTTTTCGGTGGAAGAAAAGAACAGCTTTTTTAGCCATGCTTTTGAGCACTCCGACTACAAATATTTTCCGGAAGAATTCAAGCAGTGGGTTTTTAAGAATGATCAGCATCTTCTGTCTTTTGCCTGGCAAAAAAATTCAGCGATATTGATTCCTTCGCATACTGGCGTTGTTCCTACAGAAGACCAGATAGAAATTTTAAAACGGTTTTCAAGGGTTTTTGAACAAGCCTATATCCGCTTTATGGACCTCCAAAATGCGGAAGTACAGGCACGCGAGGCACAAATCGAAAACGCGCTCGAAAAAGTACGCTCCCGATCATTGGCGATGCAAAGTCCCGATGAGCTGATCGAGGTGGCTGAATTGCTCCGCGAAGAAATGGGAGCCTTGGGCGTGGAAGAGTTGGAAACAAGCTCCATATACATCCACAACGGCGAGAGCGGAACAACCCAGTGCTGGTTTACCATTAAGGACACCACCAAGCCCGGTAAAAACATTACCGACCAAATGACGATCGACCTGCAGGATACCTGGGTAGGTCGAGAAATGAACGACTTTTATAGCTCCGCGGAAAAGCGCACTTCCATCCGCATGCAGGGTGAGCAAAGAATAGAATGGATGCGCTATTGCGAAGAAAAATCGGACCTGTTTACCACCCGCGATTTTTACGGCGATAACATTCCCGACCGCACCTATCATTTGTACAAGTTCTCTAACGGATACATTGGCGCGGCTTCACCGGGTGAAATATCCGACGAAAGTTGGGATTTGTTGCGAAGAGCTACATCTGTTTTCTCATTTGCTTATACCCGCTTTCTGGATCTTAAAAAAGCCAAAGAGCAAACACGCGAAGCGCAGATCGAACTCGCTCTGGAGCGCATCCGTGCCAGGGTCACGGGAATGCAGGAATCATCCGACCTACTCGACATTGTGGTGACCATGCGCACCGAATTTGTCAACCTCGGCCACGAAGCCCACTACTTCTGGCACATGCGCTGGCTTCCGGACACCTACAAGAAAGCCATGACATCAGGTGATGGGACTAAAATCGGGATGGTGATGACGCTGCCGAGACACATCCACGGAGATATCCAAGAAGTGGCAGCTTGGGAAAAAACCAAAGACCCGATCCACGTGTTGGCGATGGACGTCGATGCCGCGGTGGACTATGTAGACAAGATGATTACACTCGGCGATTTCGAACGGGTCGACCCACAGGCTCCATCCCTTGACGATATTCGCCATATCGGCGGACTCACTTTCGTGATGGCGCGCACCACTCACGGGGAAATTGGCTTTAGTTTGCCCGGCGTTGTGCCCGATCCGCCCAAAGATTCGGTAGACACATTGGTGCGTTTTGCAGGAGTTTTCGATTTGGCTTACCGCCGATTCGAAGACCTTAAAAAAGCGGAAGCGCAGGCCAGGGAAAACCGCATTGAACTGGCGCTGGAACGCACCCGAAACCAGAGCATGCTGATGCAGCACTCGGATGAAATCAAAGGCATATCGGATGTATTCCATCAGCAATTGCTCGAACTGAATATCCCATCCGAGTTTTCCTACGTTTGGCTGCCCGACGAATCAAAAAACAACCATCAGTTTTGGGCTAGCTGGGCAGAGCAAAAGAAAGGTGAACTGATTTTCAACAGCAAGCAAGTCACTTATCCCCTGGATAAGTCGGAGCCATACACAGCGGCCTGCTACAAAGCTTGGGAAGATCAGGAAAACGTCCATCTGGAATTCATTCCACCTGCCGACATTCCCGATTTCTTCAATACCTGGACAGAGCTTCTCGAAGGTGCCGGAAATTTAAGTGCTAAAAATTTTACAGAAGGAATTTTCTATGCCGAGGCCTACATGCGCTATGGTTGTTTCGGGATCAATGTCCGCCGAGAACTCTCCACGGAAGAAAAGCAAGTATTGAAAAGATTCTCCATTGAGTTTGAAAGAGCCTACACTCGTTTTCTGGACTTGCAAAAAGCCGAAGCAAGGGCCAGAGAATCTCAAGTGGAACTCTCCTTGGAGCGCATTCGGGGAAAAGTAACCGCCATGCAAGAATCTTCTGATCTCTTCGATATTGTGGTGGGAATGCGAAAGGAGTTTATTTCGCTGGGCAATGAAGCCGATTATTTCTGGCACATGCGCTGGTTGCCAGATATCTACGAGATGTCAATGACATCTGAGGATGGCAGTCGCGTGGGAATGGTGATTTCCATCCCGAAGTTCGTCCATGACAACATTCCAGACTTGGCCGCCTGGGAAAAAGGCAATGAAGCCACTTATGCCCTGGCTTTGGATGCTGAAGCCGCTTGGGATTACATCGACAACATGAACACTCATGGCCACTATGAACAAGCTGATCCCAATGCACCCACCCAAGAAGACATTGAGCACATTGGTGGACTCACTTTCATCATTGCCCGCACGACCCACGGTGAAATTGGCTATAGCCTTCCCGGCATGGTGCCCAATCCGCCAAAAGAAGCCTTGGATACCCTGGTGAGATTTGCAGGTGTTTTCGATTTGGCCTACAAGCGTTTCGAAGATTTGAAGACGGCTGAAAGAGACCTGATCGAATTAAAGGAGGCCAGACAAAGAGCCGAAAATGCTCTCACCGAACTCAAGGCAACGCAAACCCAGCTCATTCAGCAAGAAAAACTCGCTGGATTGGGACAGCTTACCGCAGGCATCGCCCACGAGATAAAGAATCCGCTCAACTTCGTCAATAATTTCTCTGAAGTGAGCGGAGAGCTCATCGACGAAGCATTTGAAGAACTGGAAAAGCTAGCCGATTCAGAAGCCAAAGAAGAGGTCATCGCCATATTGACCGATGTGAAAAGCAATATGACCAAAGTCCACGAGCACGGTACCCGCGCCGACGGTATCGTAAAATCGATGCTCCAACACAGCCGTGGCGGTAGCGGCAAGATGGAACCCACCGACTTGAATGCACTCGTCAAAGAATATGTGAATTTGTCTTTTCACGGGATGCGTGCCAAGAAAAACCCCATCAATGCGGAGATTGACTTGCAACTCGACCCCACGATCAAAACGCTTCCCCTCATCGGTGAAGATTTTAGCCGGGTGGTCTTAAATCTGTGTAATAATGCCTTTGATGCGATGCGGGAAACGGCAGATCAGCGACCCCCGAAATTGGTTGTCAGTACTGAGCGGGCGGCCTCTCCCTTAGGGGTTGGGGGCAGCGCGTCGGCCATCCAAATCTCCTTCACAGACAACGGTCCCGGTATTCCCGATGACTTGAAAGACAAAATCATGCAACCCTTCTTCACCACCAAGAAAGGAACGGAAGGTACCGGTCTTGGCTTGAGCATTACCAACGATATCATAAAGGCGCATGGCGGGTCATTGGATATTGAGGCCAAGCCCGGTAAAACAAACTTTCGAATTATTTTAAATTTATAATTTATGTTGAAATTCTTTCGGAATATTCGAAAAAAATTCATTGAACAATCCAACGTTCGAAGCTACCTCATCTATGCCATTGGAGAAATCATACTGGTGGTGCTTGGGATTTTGATTGCTCTCGAGGTGAATAACGCGAATGAAGAGCGAAAGGAAAAAGAGCTGTCAAATGAATACATAGGCAGAATTGCAGAAGATTTAGATCGGTTTTATGAGATAAGCGAATATCAGAGCGGACAGATGCTAAAAATTCTGTCATCCATAGCCGAAACCCAACACTTATTGGAAAGGGGTACTCCCCTGTCTGAAGCAGAAAAGGAAACCGTAGATTATGCCATGACATGGTTTCCGCGCACAACTTACCAAATGCCCGCTATGCTTACTTACGAGGAGATGAAAGAAAGCGGCAATCTCAACCTGATTCATGATATCAATATGAGAAATGAACTGGC
>DATFKV010000492.1:0-4521 GCA_035268465.1 Cryomorphaceae bacterium
GCAGCCGATTGCGGCCGCAAGGCGAATGTCGCTGTAGAGTGAAAACTTGAAGATTTAATCTCTTTTGGAACCTATCTCCTCTTCAATCACATACCGATTCCTGTCGGGTGAGATGCTCCGGGTGAGCTCGGCCAAAAACCCTCCTATAAACAGTTGCGTTCCAATGATCATTGCCGTTAAGGCTACATAAAAGAGAGACATATCGGCTATATTTCGGGCAAGAACGCCTTGCGATAAGGCCCAAATTTTATAAGCTGCCAGATAAGCGAACACGCCAAAACCGATCAAGAACATTAAGGCTCCGTAGGTGCCAAAGAGGTGCATTGGTCTCTTTCCATAGCGGGACACAAAGCTCACGGTCAGCAGGTCAAGCGGCCCATTGATAAATCGGGAAATTCCAAACTTCGTTTGACCGTATTGACGAGCTCGGTGCTCGACTACCTTCTCCCCGATATTCGTGTAGCCGGCCCGCTTGGCCAAAACGGGAATATAGCGGTGCATGTCGCCATAGAGCTCCACATTTTTCACGACTTTCTTTCTGTATGCTTTCAAGCCGCAATTGAAATCGTGAAGATGGATGCCAGACATCTTGCGGGTAGCCCAATTGTAAAGCTTGGTAGGAACCGTCTTGGTAACGGGATCGTACCGTTTTTTCTTCCAACCCGAAACGAGGTCGTAGCCATCTTCGCGAATCATGCGAACCAATTCTGGTATCTCATCGGGAGAATCCTGAAGGTCGGCGTCCATGGTGATTACCACATCGCCTGTGGCCGCTTGAAAGGCCGTTTGAAGTCCTGCCGCCTTCCCGTAATTACGCGCAAAGCGAATGCCCCTTACAATTGGATATGTTTTGGAGAGATCAGTGATGACCTCCCAACTCTCGTCGGTGCTGCCGTCATCCAAGAGGATAATCTCGGCTTCCAATGAGTTTTCTTTCAATACGCGATCTATCCAGCTCACCAATTCGGGTAGCGACTCTGCTTCATTGAGCAGCGGGATGCAAATGGAAATTTTCTTCAATAGTTAGGCGTCAAGTGTTTCGGCGTTTCCGTCGGGGGTGCGCTTAAGAATGGCAGCTAAGATCAAACTAATAACGGCGTAGAAGATAGCTGACCAGCCAAAACTTGTCAATTGTCCAAGAATAGTAAATCTCTCGAGGGAGTCTGCTTCTTGCTCTCGCAACATCTGTTCACGCATGTCATCATCCATTCCTCCCATAAAATTATTGGTCATTTCCAACGTCTGTGCCGTCATCCTTTCGCCAAATTCAGGATCGATCAGCTGGATATACAATATTTGAAAAACAATACCAATGGCGCCGCCTATTAGCAGACCTACAAAGCTCAACTTGAAGGCATCGCCAAGAGTAATGAAACCGTCGTTCGCTTCTCTTTCCTTTCGAATAAATATGATCGGAAGGATGATGGCTACCGCAAACCCCAATATTCCCAAAGCCGAAAGAAGAATCATTCCCGGCTCGAGAACCACCATTAAAAGAAAGATGAGGATACCGATGACCCCCATGGTAATTCCAAGATTCAGCGCATTTTTATTCATGATAGATTTTAGATTAGTTCTCGACAAATATAGAAACGCACAGGAAACTGAAGTTTTTTATGGTGAAGCAATTTTGTTTTATACATTTGCGGCGGGCAAGTCTCATGCGACCAGCTCCTGCGGAACTCCCCCAGGCCCGGAAGGGAGCAAGGGTACGCGGTTGTAGCGGTGCGACATGAGTAGCTTGCCCACTTTTTTTTGCCATGAATCGAAAAGTAGTACTCGTCACAGGAGGCTCATCGGGAATAGGGCTTTCCATTTGCAATCATCTCTCCGAGCAAGGATTCACGGTATACGGAACCAGTAGAAAGGTAAAGAACGGTGATCGTCCCCACGGCTTCGACATGGTCCGGATGGAAATCACCGACCGTACTTCCATACAATCAGCTGTAGACTTTATTCTCCAAAAGGAAGGTACCATAGATGTCTTGGTCAATAATGCCGGTACGGGTATGGCCGGTGCCGTAGAAGATGCCACCACAGAAGAAATTGATTCTATTTTCAGACTCATTGTATTTGCAGCCCTGGATGTTTCAAGAGCCGTCATCCCTTCCATGCGCAAGCAAGGATCAGGAAAGATCATCAACATTTCGAGTATCGGAGGCGAGTTTGGCCTACCCTTCCGGGGAATTTATTCGGCTGCCAAAAGTGCATTGGACCGTTTTTCGGAAACGCTGCGGATGGAATTGAGTCCTTGGAATATATATGTGAGTACCATCCAGCCGGGCGACATTAAGACCAATATCAACAATACTCGACTGACCGCCGCCAAGAGCCATTCAGAAGAATCACCATATCACAAAATATTTTCTAAGCTTTACCGTCAAATCAGTGAAGAGGTCGCCACGGCCAAAGATCCGATCATAGTCGCCAAAATAGTCGAGAAGATCATCAAATCCGATTCTCCGAAGATGCGCTATCCCGCTGCCACTTTCGTGCAAAGATTGAGTATATCCCTCAACCGAGTTCTACCCACCGAAGTGTTTCAGAAGATGCTGCAGTGGAGGTATCCGGTGAAGTAGTAGCTAGTCGATAGTAGCTAGTCGATAGTAGCCAGTAGCTAGTCTACAGTATCTAGTGGCTGATGGCTAGCTGGCAAGTGTATTGAGTTTTGGCAGAATGTAAAGAGCAAATTTACAATAGCCAATTACCGAGTACGAAATACCATTTTGCCTGCTTCGACGGTATTGGACGAGGGACAATCTAAGAAAACAAGCAACTAGCGACTAGATACTAGCTACTAATAATTACCTTCGCGCCGAATTTCCAATTGATAACTCAAAAAAGACCTTCAAAAATGGCAACGAATAGAACATTTACAATGCTGAAGCCCGACGCGGTTGAAGCCAACAACACGGGAAAAATCATCGACATGATCATCGAAGCAGGTTTCGAAATCAAAGCGATGAAATTGACTCGCCTCAACGAAAGCGAAGCAAAAGAATTCTACGCGGTACATAAAGAGCGTCCGTTTTACGGCGAATTAGTAGAATACATGACCAGCGGCCCTATCGTTGCAGCCATTTTGGAAAAAGACAATGCCGTAGCCGACTTCCGTAAATTGATCGGAGCGACTGACCCAAGTGAAGCCGAAGAAGGAACAATCCGCAAGAAATACGCTGAGTCGAAAGCAAAGAACGCCGTTCACGGTTCTGACAGCGACGAAAACGCAGAGATCGAAAGCAATTTTCATTTCTCGGGAAGAGAGATGGTTGGTTAATTTGTCGCTGGTCGATAGTAGCTAGTAGATAGCTTTTGTTTGCAGCTTACTAAATACTATCTACTACGAACTAAAACAAAGCCACTTGAGAAATCGGGTGGCTATTTTTGTTTCGATTTTTTCGGCGCAAGCGAAGGGAATATGCCCATCGCAGCTCTTAGATTAATTTTTTAATCGCGTAAAAAAAAGAGGGTGAAATGCCTTCATTTACCCTCTTTAAAACTTAACTGTTTTCTTATTTAGTCACCACCAACTTCTCCGAAAAGACTTCATCTCTGCAAACTACATTAACGATGTAGGTGCCAAGCGCTATACCCGAAAGATTGATTTGCGTCTCTCTTGAATGGGCTTGAAGGGTTTCTTGTTTGATCGGTCTTCCGGACAGATCATGAACGGTAATGGACGTCATATCCAAGTGGGAAGAACGTAGGGTAAGGAGGTCGCGGGCCGGGTTGGGAAATAGCTTTAGTTGGTTTTGAGTTTCTTTTATGTTTTCTCCCTTTGCCTGTTCCCCTTCTAAATCAATTAAGTCTTGACTTTGTTGAACTATGGATGAAGCTACTGAATTAGCTTGGTATTGATTCGAATTATTACAAAAGTTACTTACATCAGCACTTGATATGTATTCGAAAACCGGTGTATCGTAAAAATCTCTTTTAAGTCTCTTTTGAATTTTTGGTGATAAAGTTGCTCCTGGACTTAGTTTGATACGATTTAAAGCTTGCAATACTAGAATGAAGCCGGGCTCGACATATATATTCCCTGAGATAGTAATATCCTCAGCGTTTATGAAAATCGTATCATTACTAACAGAATGTACCAGAGGGTGATTAATACTAATAGTGTCATTGGCTAAAACGACGCTCCCAGGGATGTACTCACTTAAGGAATCGGGCGATGCATCGAACACAGAATTATAATCATACGATAACATTGCTTGTTCGAAATCATATAATGTGTAAGATCTTGCTTGAGTTACATTATTTTGCTGATCCCATGTATTAATTTGATCAAAATACATGTCGTGCATGAGTTTTATTTTTAAAGATTTAAACTTGTGCAGGAAAATTGAGGACCATGGATAAAGATCCTGCCCTAAATATATATCTCTAATGTGCAGTGAAAAAACATACTGCCCCAACATTTCGAGTGGTATCCATTTCGAATTGTATTGAAGTATAAGTGAATTATCTTCCTGCGGAAATGCATGAGTCCGATACATGTTAGAATTCACAATAGAGGTT
>DATFKV010000493.1:0-2539 GCA_035268465.1 Cryomorphaceae bacterium
TGAACGACGCCAACACCATCAAATTGACGGCGACTTCAGAAGGAGACATTTTTGCCAATCAGGCCATCGTAGAATTGGCTGATGTAGCTGCTGACAATGGAGTGGTGCACGCCATCGATGCGGTGCTACTCAGCTCAGAAACGGTGGTGGATATAGCAATCGATAATGATTTCACAACATTGACCGCGGCGGTGGTGACGGCTGAACTTCTTCCTGCTTTGACTGCCCCTTTCGCAAGCTTAACTGTATTTGCGCCAACCAACGAAGCTTTCGATATGCTGGCAGCAGATCTGGAAACTGATTTGGATGGTTTGTTGGAACTACCAAATCTCGCTGACATACTGCTATATCACGTAGTAGGTGAAGAACTGTTATCTACAGAATTATCAGAAGGTGGTTTGACGATGTTGAACGGTCAAAACACGGTTATTGATTTGAGCGATGGCATTCAAATTAATAATGCCACGGTGACAGGACCGGACAATGGTGCTGAAAATGGAGTCGTACATATAATCAATGCTGTACTTGATCAAAGCTTCGTTAATTGTGAATCCGGATTCTTTCCTGCGCCAGAAAATTTAGAGGTAATACAATCTCAGTTCTCTGATGATATCACATTTCAGTGGGACCCTGTATTGGGATCACTTATTTGTCAATTGAGGCTGACTAAGATCATTGAGGAAACTTCCGAGAACATTACAGCGGAAGAAGGTGAAAATGGAAGTGAACCTTCTTCAATAACTCTTTCGCAATCTACATTTGATGCCAACGAAATTTACATAGCTAAAGTGCGTTGTGCTTGTTCTCTTGATCCTTTGGTTACAAGTGATGTTTCTGAAAGAGTTGTCTTCGTTCCTTTCGGGGACAATGTAATTGACCCTCCGGTTCAAGGCATTCAATCTGCTGATGGAGTTAATACGTTGACGATCTTCCCAAATCCATCGAGTCTAGGGTATATCAATCTCAATATCTCGAATTCTGCGAATAGCGCTAGTGAGGGATTGATCGAGGTAAGAGACATTACGGGTAGAAGCGTTAAAACCGCAAGAGTTGCGGTTGAGGCAAATCAGTTGCTACAAATAGAAACCACTAACATTCCCGCAGGGATCTATACTGTTTCTTACACTTCAGGTTCTGAAAGAGTAACGGAACGTTTTGTGATCGAATAATTCTAGTCTAGAAACGAATAGGGTTCTGAATAAAAAAAAGGCTGCTTCCTAAAAGAAGCAGCTTTTTTTATTGCGGCTATTCGAGTAATAATTCTATTCCTATCAGGCGGTTGTACTTTACTCACATTCAGTTTCGCTAAATTCAATTTCGTCTGACGTTGATTCATTCTGAGAGTAATCCTCGTTGAACAGCACAAAGGTGTCAATTCCATGCCCCTGCGATCGGCCCGAAATCTCGATGGTATAGATACCGGGATGGGTAAATACTGCGTAGATGTTGTGTGCGTCGTGGTCACTGGTAGAGGTTTGCCATTTCCAATCGACATTGTTCATGTAGGCTTTAAACCAGCCGTCTCTTCCCGAACCGTTTGGTTCCGTGTTGGCCTGTTCTGAACTTTCCGGTATTGGAGGTAGGTCCGTTCCTTTTGGGTAGACGATATGGCCATTGTTCTTTTTGCCGTAAAAATGCGCGGCATCCGGAATGCGCAGCCATGAATCGTTGTGCTCGGTGTTATTGTTTCCGATGGTGATTTTTGAGCGCCATAGAAAGCGATATGTTCCGGGTGTGCTGATTTGTACTTTGAAGGTCAGCAATCCATTGCCCGGATTTCCCATCGAGTTGGGCCCGTCCCAAACCAAAAGTCCAGCACCCGTGTAATCGGGAATGTTGGTTCGGAGACTCCAATCGGTATCGGCAAAATCTACCGAAGCGAAATCTACTTTAACCAACCCGCTGTCTTCCACAAAAACGGGGTTTCCATCGTCGGGGCAATCAAACGACGGAGGGTTCGAACCCGAAGGTGATGGATTGTCTCCATCATCATCTTTGTTGCAGGAGGTTAATAAAAAGAGAACTAGAAAAGGGGAGAAAAGAAGTGTAAATCTTTTCATGATTTCTGTTTGTTTAGAAAATTGTACGGAGTGCTGACTCTACGGTTACTTCTTTAATTTCAAAGAAGTCCGCTCTTTCCGTCGCCTCTTCTTGTTCAATCCCAAAGCCAATGGAACCAGTGCATAAACAGAACCCGGAAAGGGGGAGGCTGTTCCGCCGAAAATCAACACGATGCTCATGGAAATTACAGTAATCATTACTAGAATCAGGTAGCTCTGAATGAAGGTTTTGGTTTCGTAAACCTCTGCATCGTTTAAGTCGAGGTCTTCCTTTTTTCGCAATGCATGCAGGTGCATCAAGCCTAAAAGGAGGTAAATCAAGAAAAGTCCCAACCCGAATCGTATCATGATATTTTCCCATTCAGGAGTGGTCAAGTTCGATTGGTTCAATTTGGCAAGTGCAAGCCGAAGCGCTTCAGATTGATCGCCCATTGCCATTTTAATTCGGGCATAAAGCGAAGTGCCTAAATAGGAAAAGT
>DATFKV010000494.1:0-8201 GCA_035268465.1 Cryomorphaceae bacterium
ATACATGAGCATCTTCGCGGACGGCCAAATGCATAAATACCTGCACCTCCTTTTGTTTTCCCAGCGCCTCAAAAGTGCTGAGACTATGTTGGAAAGCATATCCTACACCTCCTGCCTCAATAACGGAATAAGACGTATTTCTAAAGGTAATGTGACCTTTTATGTACTCGTACATAGATGGGAGATAGTGACTGTTTAAATAGAATCGGCTAGATTAGTATACCCTATTTTTCAAAGGAGCGTAAAAGTATAAATACCAAACAGTAAAAAAAGCCCATGGAGAAGAAAAAGCTAGTCATATTTTCAGGAGCAGGAATGAGCGCCGAAAGCGGGATTGATACTTTCAGAGATAGCGGTGGGCTCTGGGAGAAACACAAAATTGAAGAAGTCGCCACCCCGGAGGCTTTTAAAAACAACCCAAAAAAGGTACTCGATTTTTACAATTTGCGGTTGAAACAGCTTCGATCCGTAGAGCCAAATGAGGCACATTTGGCTATCGCTCGGCTTGAAAAAGAGGATGTTTACGACGTATCTGTCATTACCCAGAATGTGGATGACTTGCACGAAAGAGCAGGGAGCACAAAAGTTTATCATTTGCACGGAGAGCTCACCAAATGCAAGAGCTCGGGAAATGAAAGCCATATTGTGGATATGCCCCCAGAAGGGTTAAATGTGGGAGATCTTTGTCCTTCAGGATTTCAATTAAGACCCCACATTGTGTGGTTTGGAGAAATGGTACCCGCCATGGATGAGGCGATAGAAGTGGTTACAAAGTCCGATATTTTGATTGTAATCGGTACTTCATTGAATGTATATCCTGCAGCAGGGCTGGCTCAAATGGCACCTGGGCATGCGGAAGTATTTTTAATTGATCCGGGCGCATTTGACTACTTAGACCCAAGAATACAGCACGTAAAAAAACCCGCTACTACGGGCTTTAAAGAAGTAATTTCTGTTTTACTGAACCGTTAGAACGTTAGTTGAAAGTTGAACATTTGCATCGCTCCACATGCGAACGATGTAGTTGCCTGTGCCAAGATTGTCCACATTGATTGAACCTTGACCGAAAGACTGTATTTCCTTAACCAATTTTCCTGAGATGTTATAGATCTCAATTCTCTCCACCATGTCTGCTCCTTGAATAATGAATTCCGAAACAACCGGGTTAGGATAAATTTTAAGCGCATTGTTTATTCTCTCAGGTGTCGACAAGAAACCTGTACTGAAGAGGTATACGCCGGTCACTGCATTTTCAGGATTATCAGTATCCTCTACCGTCACTTCTATAAGGGCACTACCTTCTATTCCATCCGGATAAACGTGTACATCTATATTACTGACCTCTCCGGGCGGTAGGATAAACTCTTGAGTGGAAACAAACTCGAGGTAACACTGATTAAGGTCACAAATTGCCGATGTCCATCCTTCAGTCATTTCGATGACATTTCTGGTCCAGCTATAGATTACAATGGAACTTCCGTCATTGGTAACATTGCTATAAGCAACAGCTTCAAAATCATCTGCGTTAAAATTTTCAACTGAAACAGGATTTGGTTCCAGAGAGGTTTGCGCATAGCTACTAAGTGAGAAGGCAAGAATCAGAGCAAGGAGGTATAATTTTTTCATTTGAGAAATTTATATGCTCAAATATAGAACATATGGCGGTATCATTCACATATCAAAACACATTGGCATTCAATAGCTATCCAATAATGAAAACCCTCTTACAGAACTTTCTCAAATGGTTCGGTTCTGATTTTTTGTTAGTGAAAAAGGCATTCTTGGAAGGATCAATTCCGTTCGGGCGATCAAAAAAAAACTGATTTTCCACTTTAATGATCTGATAAAAACCCAAGCAGATCGAACGAAAACGGTGGTTTCACTCAAAAAATTCTAGCTAAGTGCAAGAATTCCGGTTATTTTCGGCACTCATCATTTTAACTAAACCCAAAAGATTATGAAGAAATCATTACTCATTATGGCGGGAGCTCTGCTTTTTGCAGTCAGTTCAAACGCACAAATTGCTGATGGAACGGTGATTACCCAGAACATCACCTTTACTGATTTAGACGGAGTTGAACACAATCTGGATGATTATCTGGATGAGGGTAAAACAGTTATTCTTGACTTATTCGCAGAATGGTGCGGCCCATGTTGGAATTATCACAACACGGGAACCGGTCATCCAAACGGAGGTGCACTAAAAGAACTATACAATACATACGGTCCTGAAGGCACCGACGAACTTATGGTGTTTGCCATAGAAACTGATGCCAGTACTGCTGAAGAGCTCATGTACGGAGGAGCAGGAACGCAAGGATGGGATTGGGTTTCAGATACCCCATACCCTATGGCTGATGCAAATATCGGAGGCATCTTCCAGCAAGCATATTACCCATATATCATCAGAATTTGCCCAAACAGACAAGTTTTTGAAGTGGGTCAGGCATCTGCAGAAGATATCTTTGCGATGTCAAATGAATGTGCTCCACCCGCAAATGGAATAACGAATCCTGCGATCTTGGCTTACCGAGGAGATGAAGCCATAGGATGTGAAGAAGGAGAAATAGAGGTAGCTGTTGAAATTCAGAACTTAGGAACTGAGAATTTGACCTCAGCCGATTTCAACGTAGAAGTTGATGGAGAATCAGTACTCACAGGCTCGTGGTCAGGAGATTTAGAAACTTATGAGGTTGATGATAACGTTTCGATAGGAACTGTGATGCTGTCTGAAGCCAGTGAGCTGAATGTTACCATTACTTCAACCGACGAAGATGATGAATTCTCAAGCGTAGACGCCATGATCGAAGGCGCCGGTGAGATCAATGGTGTAGATATAGAAGTACATTTTTACACTGATTTCTACCCTGGTGAATCTTCTTGGCAAATTCGCAACGATGCAAATCAAGTCGTTGCCGAAGGAGGTCCTTATCAAGAAGGGAATGAGGATACATTTGGTGGCGGAGGCCCCGATGCCAATACCACTATGATTGATGAGGTTACCCTTCCAAATGCACAGGACTGCTATTCAATCAGAGTATTTGACAGCTACGGAGATGGTTTGCAATACGGTGGAAATCCTGCGGGCCAGTATGGTCTCGAGGTTTTCTATGAAGGCAATTCAGTAACAAACTTGAGCTTAGGCGACTTTGGATCAGTCATAACTCGAGATGAGGTAATGAAGGCGGGAGCTCCACTTTCTGTAGAAACAAACTTTGTGGAATACCTTAACATTTTCCCGAATCCATCCACGGGATTGGTAAATCTTGAGAGTTCGCTACTGCAGTCTGTAGAAACTACCATCAGCGTACATGATGTTACCGGTAAATTGGTTTACCAAGAAAACTTCGGAAATCTTCCCGAAGGTTATTTCTTCAAAACCCTTGATTTATCCGGACTTCAGAATGGGATCTACCTCTTGAATATGACTTCAGGAAATTCTGTAAAAACCATTCGATTGGCGATCACTGATTAATAGTTAAGAGTTAAAATATCAATGAGAATTGCCCTTAACCGGGCAATTCTCATTTAATAACCCTGCAAAATGAAAACATATTTTCTATTCTTCGTTTTTCTTATTGGTAGCATCTTTGCTCAAGGGCAGGAATCTCCCATACCATCTGCGAATGTGAAATCTTTGAACGGCAAATCCTTCGACACGGCCCAGTTTAACAACGATGGAAAGCCCATGATTATTAACTTCTGGGCCACTTGGTGTTCACCTTGCAAAAAAGAGTTGAACAATATTGCAGACCTCTACGCTGATTGGGTGGAAGAAACAGGAGTAAAGCTTATTGCTGTCTCCATTGATGATGCTCGGAGTCAGTCAAGAGTGCTTCCATACGTCAATGGCTCTTCTTGGGATTATGAGGTTTACATCGACGAAAATCAAGACTTTAAGCGCGCCATGGGTGTGAACAACGTTCCGCATACATTTTTGGTTGATGGTTCAGGTAACATTGTCTATTCGCACAATAACTATGCGCCCGGTGATGAAGAAGAACTTTACAAAAAAATTCTCAGCCTTTCGAATTTGTAAACCAGTATGAAACAATTACTACTCTCTTTACTTTTCCTTCTGGCGACAAGTTTGGGGATGGCTCAGGATGATTTTCAAGTCAGAGGAAACTTCTCCGTAGAAGGACAATATTACCAAGAAGACAGTGCCATTTCTGCGGTAGTTCCCGACGAGCAAATAGCTCTTCAAGGTTTCGGGAATATCATTTTAACCAAAGGCAAATTCGAAACAGGTGTGCGCTTTGAAACATACGTGCCCGCATTTGTAGGTTATCCCGCCGGAGCCGCATGGGAAGGCACGGGTTTGGGCTATCGATACGCCAAATACAATGGCGAAAAAATTGAAATTACCGTTGGAAACTTTTACGAACAATTTGGTTCGGGACTTATTCTGAGAACTTGGGAAGACCGCGGACTCGGGGTAGACTATGCTCTGGATGGCATTCGTGTAGTTGCGCGACCATTTGATGGAGTAACCGTAAAGGGACTCTATGGTAAGCAACGGTTTAATTTTGACGATGGCCTCCAAAATGGAGATGGAATAGTTCGGGGAGCAGATGTAGAGTTTCATCTCAATCAGTTGCTCGACTCTGTGGTTGATTTTAAAGGACAGTGGTTTATTGGCGGAAGTTTCGTGAGTAAATACGAGGAGAATCGCAGCTCTACATTCGATTTTCCCGAAAACGTAGGTGCGGGCTCCGTTAGGCTGAGGTACCAGAGAGGAGGATTCCAATTCTCGGGAGAGTACGCCCATATATCTCAAAATCCTACGAAGATGAATTCTCAAATCGTCAATATTCCTGATACACTTAGTCCATCGACGGGCATTTTTCAATTCGGACAAGCACTTCAAGCCACCACATCTTATTCTCAACGTGGGTTCGGGGTATCATTTACCGCTAGCTCCCTTGCCAACATGGCTTTTCAGAGTCAGCGGGGTGCCGACGCATTTGATTCATGGATCAATTACCTGCCGCCCACCTCCGTATTGCAAACTACGCTTTTGGCTCAGTTCTATCCATACGCGACTCAACCAAACGGCGAAACTTCATTCAGAAGTGACCTCTTTTACACCATCCCCAAAAAAAGCCTGCTGGGTGGCAAGTACGGTACCAAAATAGCCTTGAGCTACACTCACGTGCAGGCACCTGATTTTCCTACCGTTGAAGGCTTAGATGTAAATAGAAAAGGTATCGAGCCCAACTTATTCACTTGGGGAGATGATACCTATTACGCTGATTTTAATGCTAAAATCACCAAAAAGTTTTCGAAGAAATTTAAAGCGAGCCTGTTTTACATGAATATCCAATACGACAACGATGTGATTCTCGGCGCTTATGATTACGAAAACGTCGCCTCTCCGGGCAAAGTCTACGCAGATTTGATCGCCTTTGAGGGAGATATCAAATTGAAAAAAGGCCACAATTTCAGATTTGAATTGCAAGCTCTTTTCACCGATCAGCACCTACAGGACTGGTTCGCCGTAGTCACGGAGTACACGATTTCACCACATTGGTTCTTTTCGGCCATCAATCAATACAACTTCGGCAATGCCGATGGAGATAAGTTCAATTTTCCCGTTGTATCGGCAGGGTACATTGATGGGGGAAACCGATTATCTTTTAGTTATGGACGTCAACGAGCCGGAGTTTTCTGTGTAGGAGGCGTGTGTCGTGTAGTTCCCGCTTCAAATGGCCTGACCGTTACTTTAACTTCAAGCTTTTAATCATGCGTAAAACATTTCTTCTATTCCTCGTATGTCTTGCGTTTTTCTCTTCTTGTGACAAGACGGAGAATCCATATTTGGACACTGGTAATAGAGTTGAAACCATCGGCGTCATTGACTATGGTACGGACTACTTCGACGATTACGAATCCACCGTTTTCTTAGAAGATTTTACGGGGTATCGCTGCACCAATTGTCTGCCCGCTATTGAAACGGCCGAAGCACTGGAACAAACCTGGGGTGACAGGTTAACTGTCGTGGCTTATCACGTTACCGCGGTTTTTGCTGCTCCTTTGAGCAATCCCGAGCCTCCGAACTTCGCCTTTTCAGAGGACTTCAGAACAGAGGACGGCACCCAATTATTCGGAACTACCGGGATACAAGGATTGCCGAATGGATTGGTTAATCGCTTTGACTTTGGCTCGGGCAGCTTGCCCCAAGGAGCAGGGACTTGGGAAGAAAATGTGTCTGAGGAAATGAATAATCCACCCGTAGCATTCGTGCACTTGCCTCAGGATTCCGTTCGATTGGAAGGGTTGGATCTGGAATTTACGGTAAGCTTCAAGCCACTTGAAGAAATAGAAGGCAGCGTTAATTTGGTACTCGGCATTTACGAAAGTGGACTCATAGAGGGGCAAAAAAATGGTGGGGAAACCATTTACCCATTCACTCATAACCATGTTTTTCGTGGAAATATAAACGGTGTGTTTGGTGAGGAGGTTCTGCCCTCTGATATTGACTTCAATGACGGCCAAGCCATTTTTTACAAATACACCACTCAAATAAGCGACGAATGGAACACAGACAACTGCTACATATTTGCATTTCTACAAAGTATTCAAACAGAAAAAATATTGGCCTCTACAAAAGTTCACTTTTAATCCTTCTTTCGAGCTTCTTATTGCTTTGCAATAGCGCTGGTGCCCAGAAGACCGGTGATGAAAAAAGCTTCTCCTTTTTCCTACATGCGGGATTCAACCCCAGCCAAGTAGGAGGTGACGGCTTGCAGGGTTTCGATAAGCTAAATGTGGCTGCGGGAATCGGAGTGGAGCGTCTCATTAATGAGAAATTCGATTGGCAGTTGGAGATGAATCTTTTGCAAAAGGGCAGTCGTAAAGTCGCCGACCCTGACAATGGAGATCTAACTGAATACAAAATGTCTCTGCTTTACGCGCAAGTTCCGTTACTACTCGAGTACAAATACAATAAAAGCATCTCATTATTGGGAGGCCCCGGCTTTGGATTTCTTCTTTCATCAGAGGAAACGGATATGTTTGGTGAAATCCAAGATACTCCCGACTTCAATTTTCTGGATTTGTCCTTGATTCTTGCGGCTAAATATTCTTTCAGCGAGCGGTGGGCAGCCGAGCTCAGACTAGATCAGGGTGTAATTCCTATAAGATCCAAAGGGTCAAGAGATTTGCCAAATTTAGTAGGGCGACAGTACAATACCGCCTTAGGAATATTCCTTTCTTATTCAATTAATTGACCCTTAGTGTAGGCTTAACACTTTGATTTTCATTTAGCTAAAAAAATTGTTAATCTGTCGAAAAGCCTTATACGCATCTGCCGGTTTTGCCGTTTTGTTCTTATCTTAAACGAACCAAAAAAACTAGGACATGCTGGAGCTAAGTAAAAAAATCCTTCAAAAGGTAAGCTTTGATCGCAAACTCTTTCAGAAGGAACTTAGGAAATCCCTCAATTGGCTAAAACCAAATGAGCGTGTTCTCCTAAAGACATGGTGCCTTGCCACCTTTGGCACCACTTACCATGAAGTAATAATGGAAGTATTCGAATCAACAATGGGCGCCTCTCTCTGAGGCGCTTTTTTTATCTAGAAAAGGCCTCCTTGCTCGGCACCGCGATTCATCGCTCTTCCCAAGTGTGAATAGGCCGCTTCCGTTGCCTGACGACCTCTGGGAGTTCGCATCAAAAAACCTTCTTGAATTAGAAAAGGCTCATACACTTCTTCAATGGTGCCGGAGTCTTCGCCCACGGCCGTAGCGACAGTGCCCAAGCCTACGGGGCCCCCTTTGAACTTATCGATGATGGTCAAGAGAATCTTATGATCCATCTCATCCAATCCGTGCGTATCCACGTCCAAGGCTTCCAGTGATGACTGAGCTATCTTCATATCAATGACTCCATCGCCTTTTACCTCCGCAAAATCTCTGACTCTGCGGAGTAGAGCATTGGCAATACGAGGCGTTCCTCTGGATCTCCTCGCTATTTCATGCGCTGCCTTATTCTCAATGGGAATATTCAGAATCTCGGAACTCCTTTTAACGATACCGGCCAAAATATCGGAAGTATAATAACTCAAGCGACTGTTGATTCCAAAACGCGCCCTCAGTGGTGCGGTTAGCAAGCCTGAACGAGTTGTTGCGCCCACTAGGGTAAATGGGTTCAGGTCTATCTCGACCGTTCTTGCATTAGGCCCTGTATCGATAACGAGGTC